>CAYZEZ010000157.1:0-5169 GCA_964477295.1 uncultured Bacteroides sp.
GGAGAGGTGATCTCAGATTAATACATAACAATTCCGGTGCTACCGGATATTAAAAGATTCGGAGAGAATGAGTGTTACAGAACATAGATTATTATTGTTGATATGCCGGATTTTTTTTCTGGCTCCATCGATTGCTTCGGGTCAGCCTGCCCCCGATGCCATCCCGGACCAGGTGGTTAAGGGATCGGTAAAAAGTGTTCAATTTCACAGGAAAGGATGGGAGCTTTCTTATCCCATTATCGAACTGAACCAGATAGATCATGTGCAATTAAGTTTTGACGACCTTACCGATGACATAAAGAACTACTCCTATACGCTTGAACATTGCGATGCCTCCTGGAGACCGTCCATGCTATCGAAAGAGGAGTACATCGATGGTTTTACAGACCAACCCTTTTATGATTACAAATTGTCTTTCAATACCTATGTGAATTATGTTCATTATACCCTGGATATCCCTAATGATGATATCGGTATCAAGGTCAGCGGCAATTATATTTTAAAGGTATTTGAAGATTTCGATGAAGAGAATGTGATAATGACGAAACGGTTCGTCGTATCAGAAGCGGTTGTCAGCATCGACGCCGACGTTGACCGTCCGGTAATACAACAATATATGGATTCGGGACATGAGGTCGGATTCTCCGTTAAATACGGCACTTTGAATATTCAGGATCCGTTTAGTGAAATAAGCGTTACCATTTGCCAGAACAACCGCTGGGATCTTGCTATCTATGACCTGAAGCCCCTGTTTTACAAAGAAGGTGTTCTGGATTATCATTACCAGGAAGAAAATGTGTTCCCTGCCGGGAATGAGTACCGCTATTTCGATATCAAGAGCTTACGGTACCAATCGGAATATGTAAAAAACATCGAGTATATCATCCCTTATTATCATGTGGAATTATTTCCGGATAAGCCAAGAAGCCAGTTGAATTATTTTTATTTGGAAGACCTGAATGGCAGGTTTTATATTGATATCCAGGAAGGGACTCAAGGTGAGATCGAGGCGGATTATGTCTATGTTCATTTCTCCCTGCCATATGACGCACCTATGGTGGACGGGGATTTTTATGTCTTCGGACAACTCACCGGCTGGAAGTACGGGGATGCTAACCGTCTGGAATATAATTTCGACCGCAAAGCTTACGAGCTGACACTGCAGCTCAAACAGGGATTGTATAATTATGAATACATCTTTGTACCTCATGGCACCAACATCCCGGATGCAGGTTTCCTGGAAGGCAACCACTATGAAACCGAAAACGATTATGTGATCTATGTCTACTACAGGACCAACACCTCGAAATACGACCGGGTGATTGGGTATCAGATCGCAAATTCGGTGAGATAAATTGCCGCCTGCTTCAGAGGTCTATTTTATCCGCAATCCCCTGCATCGATTCCAGTGCAATGGCCGCAAATTCATCCAGTGGGATCCCGATCTCCTCACATTCATAAATATGTTCTCTCCTGACCGAAGCGGCAAATGCGGCCTGTTTCATTCGCTTAGTTATCGACCTGGGTTTTACGCCGGCAATTTTTTTATCGGGATAGATCAACGCAGTGGCATAAATGAGCCCGGTGATGGTTTCACCTGCAGCCAGCGCATGCTGAAACTCTGTGGTCCTTGGCAGGCCGGTGGCCTCTTCATTGTGCATTTTGACGGCATCGATGATCTCTTCATCGATCCCTTCCTCCCGTAAAATATCAACTGCTTTAAGTGCATGGGTCTTCGGGTCTGCCCCTGTAACCTCCACATCGATATCATGCAACAACCCGGCCAGTGCCCATTTCTCCTCATCCCGGCCCAGCCTCCTGGCCAGTCCCCGCATCACTGCCTCTGATGAGTAGCAATGATAAAGCATCTTGACGTTGGTCACATATTTCTTTAATAGTTCTTCTGCCTGGTTAATTGTCATAATTTAGGTTTAATATTATTTATATTTGTGCCGGGTGAACAGCAGTCAATCGAAAACTCTAAATATCCGGGCATTAAAATAACAAAATTATAATTGACAAAAAGAAATGAATGCAGAAAGATTACTTGAATATAATCCCGTCCTGCTGGCACTCTATGCAACTATTTTTACCTGGGGTGTAACAGCACTGGGTGCCTCAATGGTATTTTTCTTTAAATCCATTAACAGGAAAGTCCTTAATTCAATGCTGGGATTTGCTGCAGGAGTAATGATTGCTGCAAGCTTCTGGTCACTTCTGAAACCGGCAATTGAAATGGCTGAAGAAAGTGATTCCCTCTCATGGGTGCCGGCCTTGATAGGTTTTTTATCGGGCGGGGCGTTTTTATTGATTATTGATAAAATTTTGCCACACCTGCACCTTGGCCTGTCGACCGACAAAGCCGAAGGGATTAAAACCAGCTGGCAAAGAAGCGTGCTGCTTGTTCTTGCCATAACGCTTCACAATATTCCTGAAGGGCTGGCCGTGGGTGTTGCCTTTGGAGCACTTGCAGGCAACCCGGATGCAGGCATCCTTGCAGGAGCCATAGCCCTGGCGATAGGAATCGGTTTGCAGAACTTCCCGGAAGGAGCGGCAGTTTCCATTCCCTTAAGGCGTGAGGGATTCTCCAGGTTTAAGGCATTTACATACGGTCAGCTGTCAGGGATCGTGGAACCAATAGCAGGTGTTATCGGTGCCTATTTAGTTCTGGTTGTAACTCCATTATTGCCATATGCCCTTTCATTTGCAGCGGGTGCCATGATTTTTGTTGTGGTGGAAGAATTAATACCGGAATCCCAGTCGGGACAAGAAACAGATTTGTCGACCATTGGAGCTATGGTGGGATTTGCAACCATGATGCTTCTTGATGTTGCCTTAGGCTAAGAACTTCTCAGATCATGGCCAGCAACCAGCAGGCAGGAACCAGCAACCGGTAACCAGTGCCAGGTGCCTGGTACCTCGCACCCGGCACCTAGTAATATTTCCCGGGAATCAGGTAGTTCTTCACATAATCCGTGATCCCGTCTTCCAGAGAGGTAAATTCGTCGCCATAACCAATCCCTCTTAGTTTCTCCATCTTTGCTTCCGTGAAATACTGGTACCTGTGGCGGATGTCGGCAGGCGTATCGATAAATTCAATCAGGGGTTCCCTGCCCATTGCATAAAATGTTGCTGTAACCAGGTCATAAAAGGTCCTTGCCCTTCCCGTACCCAGGTTATACAATCCGGAGTGCTGCCTTGTCCTCATCAAATATAAAATAACCTCCACAGCATCTTTAACATAAATAAAATCACGCATCTGTTCCCCGTCTTTGTATTCGGGATGGTGCGAGCGGAACAATTTCATTTTTCCTGTTTTCCTTATATGCTGAGATGCATGATAGATGACCGAGGCCATCCTGCCCTTATGAAATTCATTGGGACCATACACATTGAAGAATTTCAGCCCGGTCCAGAAAAACGGTTTCTTTTCTTGTTGCAGGGCCCAGTGATCGAAGTCATTTTTCGACTGTCCATAGGGATTTAGGGGCTGAAGTTTCTCCACCAGGCCGTGATCATCCTGGTATCCCCACTCTCCTGATCCATAAGTGGCTGCAGAAGAGGCATATATCAGGGGAAGCCCGTATCTTACACACGCCTCCCATACCGATTTGGAATAGTTCAGGTTGAGATGGTTGAAAACATTTACATCCGATTCGATCGTGTCGGTCCTGGCGCCCAGGTGAATGATATACTCAACAAACCTGTGGTTCTCTTCCAGCCAGGGTAAAAATTCATCCCGTCCTACTAAAGCGGAGTATTCCTTATCCCTGAAATTGGCTTTCTTATCTTCCCTTGAAAAATCATCCACCAGGACCAGGTCGTTAAATCCATCAAGGTTAAGACGACCTGCCATTACACTCCCTATAAAGCCTGCAGCACCGGTTACTATGATCATATAATGCTTGTGGTAAAGTGATTAAAAGTTTTAACTTTGTCAACGTATAAAGATACAACATATGATTTATATAACGCGCCGCGAAAGATTCACAGCCGCGCACAGGTTATACAGGGAGGATTGGCCGGATGAAAAAAACCTGGAGGTTTTCGGGAAATGTTCCAATCCGAACTGGCACGGACATAATTACGACCTGTATGTCACCGTAAAGGGCCATATAAAGCCAGATCTTGGATATGTTGTTGATTTAAAAACACTGAGCGAGATTGTAATAAAATATATTATTGAAAAAGTAGATCACAAGAATATCAATATTGAGGTGGACTTTATGAAGAACAGGATGGCTTCGACAGAAAACATGTCCATTGCAATCTGGGAACAACTCGATCCCCATATCAGAAACCTGGGAATCGAGTTACATTGTGTCCGGCTTGAAGAGACCGAAAACAATTTTGTGGAATATTATGGAAACTAAACCTTTAAAATATGGAAGTCATAAATAATGGGATAGAATCATCGGGGAATGAGGGATATAGCAGGGTCGACGTGTTTGATGACAAAACAACGGAAAAATTAACAGGTATCTATAAGGAAGTGTTGAAATTGCTTAATGAAGATCCATTGCGTGAAGGATTAAAGGAAACCCCGGTACGTGTAGCCAAATCGATGCAGTACCTGACCCAGGGATATGGCATCAAGCCGGAAGAAATTATTTTATCGGCCCGGTTCCGTGAGGATTACCAGGAAATGGTTATTGTTAAGGATATTGAGCTATTCTCATTGTGCGAACATCACATGATACCATTCATGGGGAAAGCACACGTGGCATATATTCCCGATAAACACATAACAGGTTTAAGCAAAATCGCCCGGGTAGTCGAGGCTTATTCACGAAGGCTGCAGGTCCAGGAAAGGCTTACCGTGCAGATACGAGACTGCATTGATCAGACATTGAATCCGCTGGGCGTGGCCGTTGTCATTGAAGCCAGGCATATGTGCATGGTAATGAGAGGAATACAAAAACAAAATTCAGTAACAACAACCTCCGCGTTTACAGGTGAGTTTTTAAATAATGTCAGTACCAGGCATGAATTTATTAATCTTATAGGGGCAAAACTTCATTAGTAGACAGTAGACAGTAGTGGTGTGGGGTTAGGGTGATAGGAGCTGCAGGTGCTTATACTTCAAAAATCAAAAATCGTTAATCTTTAATCAAAAATCAATGAGGGCATATGTATTTCCCGGACAGGGGGCCCAGTTTGCCGGTATGG
>CAYZEZ010000157.1:5269-11413 GCA_964477295.1 uncultured Bacteroides sp.
AAATCAATGAGGGCATATGTATTTCCCGGACAGGGGGCCCAGTTTGCCGGTATGGGTAAGGAACTTTATGAAAGTTACCCCGAAGCAAAGGATCTGTTTGAACAGGCCAACGATATCCTGGGATTCAGGATCACTGACCTGATGTTCGACGGAACAGATGAAGACCTGAGGCAAACCAGGGTAACACAGCCTGCGATCTTTCTTCATTCAGTGATATTGTCAACAACAATAGAAGATTTTCAACCTGCCATGGTTGCCGGGCACTCCCTTGGAGAATTTTCAGCGCTGGTGGCTAATGGCGCACTCTCCTTTGAAAACGGGTTAAGGCTTGTTTTCCAGCGGGCCATGGCCATGCAGAAAGCGTGTGAGGCAGAACCATCCACGATGGCTGCTATCCTCGGGCTGGAGGATGAAGTGATAGAGCAGGTGTGTGATGAGATCGATGATATTGTAGTCCCGGCCAATTACAACAGCCCCGGGCAAATAGTTATTTCAGGATCAATCAGCGGAATTGATAAGGCAGTTGAAGCGCTCAGTGCAAAAGGCGCAAAAAGGGCCCTGAAGCTTAAGGTTGGTGGTGCATTCCACTCTCCCCTGATGGAGCCCGCAAGGGTCGACCTTAAAACGGCCATTGAAAATGCCCCTTTCAATGTACCTGTCTGCCCTGTCTACCAGAATGTTACTGCCAAACCTTCTGCCGATCCCGAAACCATTAAAGCTAACCTGATAGCCCAGCTTACCGCTCCTGTGCGCTGGACCCAGACGGTTAAGAATATGCTAAGGGATGGCGCTTCTTCCTTCACCGAAGTAGGCCCTGGAACCGTGCTCCAGGGCTTGATAAAAAAAGTTGACCGGGATGTGGAAACATTTAGTGCCTGAATCTCAAAAACATTTCACTACTTTTACACTTCTTTCATCCAAATTCTATGAAGGTTTTAAAATTCGGCGGTTCATCGGTAGGTACTCCAGAGAGGATCAAGGTTGTTAAACAGATTGTTGAAAACCAGAAGGAGTCCTGCATCATCGTTGTGTCGGCTTTTCAATCAGTTACCGACCAGTTGATAAAGGTCAGTGAATTGGCCGAAAAGAGGGACGATACCTACAAACAGATCCTTGAAGAAATTCAGCAAAAGCACTACGATGCAGTTAAAGCCCTGTTCAGCATTAACCAGCAGAGCCATATCCTGGCAGGTATCAAAATCCTTATCAATACCCTGGAAGAAACACTGAACGGCGTTTATCTGCTGAAGGAGCTCACCTGTAAAACGATGGATACCATTGTTAGCTTTGGTGAACGGCTTTCATCCTATATCATCAGCCTGGTCATTGATGATGCCTACCTGGTGGAGATCAGGGACCTGATCAAAACGGACAACAATTATTGTCGTGCCAATGTCGACTTTAAACAAAGCGACCAGCTGATAAGTGAATATTTTAAATCGCATAAAAAAGCAGCTATTGTCCCGGGATTTATCGGCAGCAATGAGGAAGGCGAGACGACCACCCTCGGAAGGGGTGGGTCGGACTACACTGCAGCAATAATTGCCGCAGCCGTTAAGGCATCTGTGCTGGAGATATGGACCGATGTGGATGGATTCATGACTGCCGATCCCCGAAAAGTGGAAAAAGCATATTCCATCGAATCCCTGAGCTACGCAGAAGCCATGGAGCTGAGCCACTTCGGCGCCAAGGTTTTGTATACACCCACCATCCAGCCTGTGTTGAATAAAAAGATCAGGATACAGATCAAAAATACTTTTAATCCCAGCGCTAAAGGTACGATCATCGGCATGCAGGAGCATATTAAAAGTGAATCGCCTATCAAGGGGATATCATCCATCGATGACATCGACCTGGTTACGATACAGGGATCGGGAATGGTTGGTGTAACAGGGATATCCAGCAGGTTGTTCTCGACCCTGGCTGCCAACAATGTAAATATCATCCTCATCACACAGGCATCCTCAGAATTCTCGATCAGCTTTGCCATCAATCCTGCCGATACAAAAAAGGCCGAAAATGCTATCCATAAGGAATTCAGGAACGAGATCGACCACATGAAATCGATCAGGATCCTGATTGAAAAAGAGCTTTCGATCATTGCCATTGTCGGTGAAAGAATGAGGCATACACCCGGCATCTCTGCCAAACTGTTCCGTTCTCTCGGCAGGAATGGCATCAACGTGATAGCCATAGCCCAGGGTTCATCAGAGCTGAATATATCAGTGGTCATTACCAAACAGAGCCTTAAAAAAGCCCTTAATGTCATCCACGAAGGATTCTTCCTGTCGCACTATAAGGAACTCCATCTTTTTATTGCCGGGACCGGCCTGGTAGGAAAGAGGTTGCTTAACCAGATCAGCCAGCAGAAGGAAAAGTTTTTGATTAATCACCGGCTGAATGTTAACCTGATCGGACTGGCCAATTCAAGAAAAATGTTGATTCAACCAGGCGGTATTGCCATTGAACATTACAACGACCTGCTGGATAATGGGAGTAAGACAAATCTTGATGACTTTTGTAAAGAAATGGCCTCGTTGAACTTCAGGAACAGTGTGTTTATTGACTGTACTGCGAGTCCCGATGTAGCCGGCCTGTATAAAAGACTATTTAACTCCTATGTGTCGGTAGTAACCGCAAATAAGATAGCCTGTTCCTCAGCTTATTCAAACTACAAGGATTTGAAAAACACCGCCCAGTCAAGGGGTGTCAGGTTCATCTTTGAAACGAATGTCGGTGCCGGCCTGCCTATAATCAACACCATCAATGACCTGATTAACAGCGGAGATAAAATACTTGAGATCCAGGCTGTTTTATCCGGTACGCTGAATTTTATTTTCAATACCGTCAGTAAAGATAACCCGCTCAGCAAGACCATCCGAATGGCAAAAGAACAAGGCTATTCCGAACCTGATCCGAGAATCGACCTCAGCGGTATCGATGTGGTAAGAAAACTGCTCATCCTGTCAAGGGAATCCGGCTACCAGATAGAGGAAAAGGACATAAAAATTTCACCTATCCTTCCCGATGAATATTTCAAAGGCGACCTGGACGCCTTCTGGGAAAAAATTATAAAATACGATGTGGCGTTTGAGAAGAAAAGAATGGAACTTGCAAAAAAGAAAAGAAAGTTAAGGTTTGTCGCCCGGTTGAAAGAAGGCAAAGCTTCAGTACAACTGGTGGATGTGGGATCAGACCATCCGCTTTTTCCGCTTGAAGGTTCAAACAACATCATTATGCTCACCACTGAAAGATATAAGGAACTTCCAATGATCATCAAAGGGTATGGAGCAGGAGCCGATGTCACCGCCGCCGGCATTTTTGCCGATGTGATCCGCATTGTAAACATCTAGCCTATGTTGAAAGCCGCCATCTTCGATATGGACGGATTACTGGTTGATACAGAGCCCTGCTGGCAACAAACTGAGAGGGAGATCTTTGGACGTTTTGGAATTGAGATCACCCCGGCAATGCAAAAGGATGCCACTTTTGGATTGCAGACCGAAGAGGTTATTCTGCACTGGTATAGCCAGAAACCCTGGGATAATTTCTCACTGGAAGAGCTCACAAATGAATTCTGCAGGCGCATTGAAAAGAAGATACAGGAAGATGCGCAACTGATGGATGGCGCGGAGGAGATCTTACGATTTTTCAGAAAAATCGATTATAAAGTCGGCCTCGCCAGCTCATCCTCTCTTCGGCTCATCGAGACCTTTCTTGACCGGTTCAATTTAAAAAATCGGTTTGACACATATCAAACCTCTGAAAATGAGGTTTTTGGAAAACCCCATCCGGCAGTATATATTGCCACCGCAGGCAGCCTGGGTGTAAATCCAGCTGAATGTATTGCATTTGAAGACTCCTTTAACGGACTGATCTCTGCCAAAGCGGCCAGGATGAAAACAGTGGTCATCCCGGATGAGTCACATTTTAATGATCCCGGATTTGCAATTGCTGACCTTAAATTAGCATCTTTGCAAATGTTTAATGCTTCACACCTGGATCAGCTAAAAGATTAAATGAAGGAAAGCATCACCATATTTTCTCCTGCTACGATTGCTAATGTGGGCCCGGGATTTGATATCCTGGGATTTGCTATTAATGTCCCCGGAGATAAATTGCAAGTGAGTTTTATTAAGGGAAAGGAGCACAGGATCATCAACAGCACTGATGTAAAACTGCCTCATGAACCGGCTAAAAATGTCGCCACAGTTGCTGCCATGGCATTGCTCCAGCATCTTGGATCAGATGCCAGGTTTTCCTTTAATTTTCTCGGGAAGATTGCGCCTGGCAGCGGGATCGGATCCAGTGCCGCCAGTTCGGCCGGTGCTGTTTTTGCTGTTAATCACCTGCTCGGGTCCCCGTTACCTGCCGGGGAGCTTGTTCCTTTTGCCATGAAGGGCGAAGAAGTTGCCAGTGGATCGGAACATGCCGATAACGTTGCGCCCGGATTAATGGGTGGTTTTATCCTGGTCAGGAGCTATTCACCGCTAGACCTGATCCGCCTGCCTTCTCCCGAATCGATGTATTGCACCGTGGTCCACCCCGAAATAGAACTCGATACCGAATCGAGCCGAAAGATCCTCAAGGTGAGCGTACCCCTGAAAACTGCTACCACCCAGAGCGGGAATGTGGCCGGATTGATTACCGGGTTATTCCGGTCCGATTTCAGGCTGATACGTGATTCCCTGCATGATGTCATTGCCGAACCTGCCCGGTCGTTCCTTATACCCGGTTTCGACAGGATCAAAGAGGCTGCCTCTCAGGCAGGGGCCCTGGGCTCGAGCATTTCAGGCTCGGGACCTTCGGTTTTCTCCCTGTGTGAAACGAAAGAGATCGCTGAAAAAGTAGCCCGGGCAAAACAATCCATCCTGGAGGAGATGAATATCAGGTGCCAGGTGTTTGTTTCGGGTGTGAACCAGCATGGGTGCAGGATTATTGAGGATTAATTGCCGTCGGTTGAAGAGGCCAAAAACGGATCGTTTTGAAATACCGCAGCACAAATAATCATAACCTGACAGCTTCGCTGAAAGAAGCAGTACTCAAAGGACTGGCTGAGGACAAAGGACTCTTCATGCCTGAAAAGATCCATCCCCTGCCTCCCGGATTTTTCGAAGAGATAAAACAAATGCCTTTCCGGGAGATTGCTGTAAGAGTAGCCCATCATTTATTCGATGAAGACCTTCCCCCGGCTGATGTTGAAGCCATGACGCGTGCTGCCATATCCTTCGACACGCCACTGGTTCGGGTCCATGATAACATTTATTCCCTTGAACTGTTCCACGGGCCAACCTTTGCTTTCAAAGATGTCGGTGCCCGTTTCATGGCCCGTCTTCTCGGATACTTCACACAGGATGTCAGTCTAACGGTACATGTGCTGGTGGCAACTTCAGGGGATACCGGCAGTGCCGTTGCAAACGGTTTCTGGAAAGTGCCAGGCATTCATGTGCATATCCTGTTTCCAAAGGGACTGGTGAGCCCGTTGCAGGAAAAGCAATTTGCGACCCTGGCGGAGAATATCACCGCACTGTCTGTCGATGGCACTTTTGATGACTGCCAGCGATTGGTTAAAACCGCCTTCCTCGATAAGACATTAAATGAAAAGTTGATCCTAACCTCGGCCAATTCAATAAACCTTGCCCGGTTACTGCCTCAATCCTTTTATTATTTCAATGGATATGCCAGGATGGATGCCCCTGGGAAGGACCTTTATATTTCCGTTCCCAGCGGGAACTTCGGGAACCTGACCGCAGGATTAATAGCCGGGGCGATGGGACTGCCTGTAAAACAATACATTACAGCAACAAATATAAACGATATTGTCCCTAAATACCTGGAATCCGGGATCTATTCACCTTCCTCTTCGCAGTCTACCATCGCCAATGCAATGGATGTGGGTGATCCGAGTAATTTTGGTCGGATCCTTGATATGTACGATCATGCGCACGAAAAGATCAGCCGGACCATTCGCGGTTACAGGTATACGGACGAGCAGATCAGGGAAACGATAAAAAAAGTGTACCATGAGCACGGTTACCTGCTCGATCCACACAGTGCCACGGGATATCAATCATTATACAGGGAAATCCATGACAGGCAGGATGCTGCAGGATTCTTCATCGCCACAGCCCACCCGGCTAAATT
>CAYZEZ010000158.1:0-11377 GCA_964477295.1 uncultured Bacteroides sp.
TGTACATTTGCAAACACTTTTTCAATAATAGTGCGGGGTGGAGCAGTGGTAGCTCGTTGGGCTCATAACCCAAAGGTCACAGGTTCGAGTCCTGTCCCCGCTACTAAGAACCCTCTGAAACAATTGATTTCAGAGGGTCTTTCTTTTAATGGTAACAAAAGTGGTATCAAAAACAAAAATGAATACCAACAATATAGTCATATACTAAAATCCTGCCACCCGACAAATTAAAGTTCATTATCAATACATTATAAGACTTTGAACTGGAACAGTTTCACCATCTACAATTTCCCCTTCATTTCCACTTTGACCCTCCATATAGGTTACATCAAACTCTTTCGAAGCAGTGTTAGGGAAGGCTAACTTTACTAGATCTTCAAAAGAAATCTTCTTGTAGGGCCACAAGTGCGGAATTGTGTTGACATAGATTTCTGTTTCTTTATTTTGACCAGGAGGCTGATCGTTTTGTGCATGACTGTTCATAATACTTATTTTTAAAGGTTTAACTTCATTTTCTATTTTCCACAATTATTTCATGCATTAATATCGAGAAATACGAATTCACTTTTTAGGTTTTCAGTTCGGATTCTTCTTTTTACAACTTCTTTTGACACTTCAAATTTCTTATATATCCTGGTTGCTAAAGCGTCAATGACAAAGGATTCTATTTCCTTATCACTTAGGTCTTCATCACCATTTCTCAATTTTTCCGTAAACTGTTTGCAGTATTCTTCCTGCTCAGCAACCAGCTCCCTTAATTTATCAATAGGGACTAATAATCTACCTGCAAACTCGTTGGCTTGTTTCTCGAACCATTCTAAGCTATCCTCATCAACTGATTGCCGGAATTCAATAAATTCCTTTTCAGACGCAAAACTCATATTTTTATATTGTTCCGAATGCAGAATTAAATGTCCGATTTCGTGTGCAAGAGTAAAGTTCAGCCTGAATTTGTATCGATCATCTAAGTATGTCTTGCTGTCAACCGAGATGGTCGTTAAATTGCTTTGTAGAAAACCCTCTGTATCGACCTTATCTTTAAGTCCATAGATCGGCTGAATTTCAAGTCCAAGTTTGAATTCAATAATTTTATGAATTGGCACCGGTATAGTATCTACTGGATCGATGTACTCGTTCCTAAACTCTTCAACGATGCTTCTTATTTTGTTCCAAGTGAGTCTGTCAGGCTTAATCTACTTCATTTGATTGTTGAATTAGTTTAATAAGTTCCTTTAACTCCGCCTCAGTAGGTTTTTCTCCCCTTGCCGTCCTGAAGAACAATGGTAGCCTTTCCAAAATTTGAGAATCCTCAGCTAATTCAGCCGGAATAAATTCAATCATGGCGTAATCAAAGAGCTGATTGTATTCAGGACTATTTTCAGTCAGCCCAAGGGTTGAGGCAATTTGCCCAAGTATTTCTTTGCTTTTAGGAGGAGCAAGTAAACCGCGTTCAATTTTGCTCCAATTACTTGGATCAAGCCCGACAGTCTTACAGAATTCCCTAAGGGTAATTTCCTTCTCTACCCTTAAGTCTTTAATGTACTCTCCAAATTTTTTCATAGTGTGTTTGCATTGGTTTATAGTGTGGTATAAATTTACCACATAAAAACGAATAATTAAAATTTTATATTGGAAATTGAAATGAGAAGGTGAGAATTAAGACAAAACAGTAGTTAAAATGGTTTCTGCGTGTAATTGGTAACTGAACTATTATTATTTATAAAATCAACTACTTTTTTTAATCCCGTACACAAATCCAGGTTAGATATTTCAATCACCTTGTCTACTAAAAACAGAGTGAGAGTGAAGAGCGAGAGCGATGAACTCACACTCTGTTTTTTTTGAGACGTAGGCGAAACACTCTCACACACCAACTCACGCTATCCTCACTCGAGAGCGAACTTGTGAACTTTGATTCTTCGTTTTATACCTTGCATAAAACCAGTTTCGCTCCCACACTCACTCTGTTTCTCCCACTTTTTTCAAAAACCAGCGATATTACCTAACAAAAAGTTTTATATTATATAAATTTTTGCATAGTCCAGTAAGATACATTTAAACTCTTTCGATTTATTATTCCCGGAAAGCTTTAACAGTTATGAATTTTAACCTTAAACTGTATATACGCAATCTTCGGAAAGAGAAGACAAGGATACTTAACATCATCAGCATTGCAATTACAATAACTTTTGCTCTCTTGATTCTATTTTTCATTCAGGATGAATTGTCCTATGATAAATGGAATAAGAATAGAAAGGACATTTATCGTATTGAGACTTTTGAGAAATGGCCGGCAAAGACATTTAATAAGGCAACTTGTAACCCTGGCATCGGGCCAGAACTTAAAAGCGAATATCCTGAAATAAAATCATATGTAAGATTTGGTAAAATCGGAGATCCTGAAGTTGTGATTGAGGACAGCGAGTTCAATGAAGATTTCTTTTACTTCGCGGATTCATCTGTATTTTCAATATTTCCCTATGAGCTATTGGCTGGATCAGCTGAAAAAGCCCTGGCAAACCCAAATTCGATAGTGTTATCCAGGGATCTGGCAATGAAGTATTTCAGAGAGTCCAATCCCCTTGGAAAAGTGATTATTGTAAACGGACGAAATTATACCCTGACAGGTATCATGGACGCTACTCCGAAATCGCATCTTCAGTGTAATGCTCTTTTGTCTATGCAGGATACTGCCAGGATGAGCAATAATAATATAGCTCATTCCAGATATACTTACACCTATGTTCTCACAACCAAGAAAACAGATATTAAGGACCTACAGGGGAGGCTACCGGGTTTTTATGATAAATATCTAACGATTGAGGATGGTTATGATTTTCAACTAATGTTTGAGCCTTTGGAAAATGTACATTTTTCTTCTAAAAAGCTGGAAAATGACTTGCCAACTATGAACCTTATATACATATACATTTTGGGTGCTTTGCTTGTACTAACCTTGGTATTCAGCTGCTTGAACTACATAAACCTGGTCATTGGTAACTCAGTTAAGACAGGGAAATACATCGGCATAAACAAAATTTTTGGGATTAAAAAAGGCCAGGTATTTGCCCATTTCACAATAGAATCACTAATTAATATTTTGCTTGCAACGGCTATCAGCCTGTTGTTATTGAAAATACTTATACCTCAATACAATATATTTTTCAATAAGGACTTAAGTGCGAATATATTTAGCAACCGGCTAATTGTAACTAATATTTTATTCCTGTTTGTATTTCTTGGAATTGGTCCGGGTATACTATTGGCTTTAGTTTTCATGCCTATAAAACCTCTTTTCATCCTTAAAGATCAATATATTAAAAGAAGCGGCATGGTTCGGAAGATCTTCATCTTTCTGGAGATATCGATGTTTATCGTTGTAATTTTTGGAATTATTGCTGTTAATTTTCAATTGTATAATCTGAAAAACACAAGCCTGGGTTTTGATGATAAAAACATATTATTTGCAAAAATTCAGGACCGGGAATTAATAGGCAGCGCATCAATACTTAAAGATGCACTCCGCGAACACCCCGAATTCATTGAGGTTGCTTCATCAGATGCCGGAATTGGCGATGATTACTGGATAGCATCCTTTAACATCGAACTTGCCAATGAAATGAAGTATTTTGACGTCAAAAGGATTGTTGCCGATGAGAATTTCACAAATCTTTATGATATAAAGTTAATCCAGGGAAGGGCATTTGAAAGTCAGATGAAAACGGATATTCAGAACTGTTTAATTAATGAAGCTGCTTTGCATAAATTCGGGCTTGAGAAATCTGCTATCAATAATCCGATACGATTGCCAGGTAAGGAAGAGGGCAAAATTATAGGAGTTGTGCGGGATTTCTATTTTCATTCCAAGCACAATGAGATTGATCCTTTAATAATCAGCCTGGCTGAAGAAGGGGGGTATACTCCTCTGATTAGTGTCAAATTTGCCAAAGGTCAGCAAGAAAATGCGGTTCAGGTTATGAGCAAGGAATGGGAGAAATTTAGTCCGAACTCGGCAATCAACTATTCAATTGTTGAAGATGAAATCAAGTCTTTTTATAAAAATGAAGAACGATTAAATACGGTATTCAAATGTGGTGTTGTTTTATCCTTTTCTATTGTCTGTTTTGGCTTGATCTGTTTTGTTCTATTCATTATTGAGCAAAAATCGAAGGAAATAAGTATCCGAAAAGTCAACGGAGCGTCAACTTATAACATTATCAAAAGTGTACTCCTGAAGGAGTACCTTGCACCGATTCTAATGTCTATTGCTATCATGCTTCCTCTTAGCTATTTTATTATTGAAAAGGGTGTCCAAACAATGGTAACAGAAGTGACTGTCCGCTGGTGGATGTTTATTCTAACGATTATCCTCGTTTTATTAACCGTATTTGCAACAACCTTTATTCAACTCTACCAAGCTTCAAACAGGAACCCGTTAGAGGCATTACGATATGAATAGAATGGGTAGTGTGAGGTTTTGGAAAACATCCACATCGCTTCAGCAAAGTGTTTTTATTTCGATCGATTCTTTTTATGCTTGATTGTGTAACATATCGGAGTCGACCCGATGACTTCTTGACTGCCAGTCAAAAAGTATCATATCATTATTTAATCTTCAGGAAATCATGAAGTTCAGCAACCACAGTAATATCCCTAACAAGGTTAGATATTTCAAACCTCTTGTCTACTAAAAAGGACTCCTCATCAGATTTTTTGGTACTTCATTTTCCTGGTTAAACCAGCTATTGTGCCCAAAACAGCATTTCACGATAATCTAAAAAGCTATCACAGAATAAGAACAATGATACTTGGTTTCACATCTCTCTTATCATTAATTTTTATCTCTCAAAAGATTGGAGTCCAATTTAATTGGTCAAAAATTGCTATTATTTTATCAATGGTCTATATTACGGTCATTGGGAATCTATATCCTACACTAAAGTATAAATATCTCATTGGGATAAAGAATTCATGGACTCAGAGTAGTGAACTTATCTGGAAGAAAACGCATAGTTTTGCCGGTAAGGTTTTTTTCTGGGGAGGTTTGATAGGTGTCTTATATGGAATACTTTTTGATGTCAGTCCGGTTCCCTAAATGCCTGTAATATATGTTGGATATGTTTTTATTCTGCTATTTATACCGAATGTTTATTCCTACTTGCTATTTCGCAAAATTCAGTCTCATGCTCATCAATAAAACCTATAACTTCCGCTAAATCCTTCATCAAATCCAAGTTAGATATGTCGCCAGCCCCCGCTACAAAGAGACCCCTAAAAGCACTGACTTTCAGGGATTTTACTTTTTGTGCTGACATATTTCCTGACAAAAACAATTAGTGGAAGACCTTAACCTTCATCAGGAACTTTTCTCAAACAGAATCATTTTGCCCAATTTTCCCCTTCAGATGAACGTCTCCATTCGAAGTAGTAATCCAGTACTTCCAGAGACGTTGCACTGGGAACCGGTCCTATGTGTGGATCCGGGCCGAAATACATGACGTCAGGGTTGGACTCGCTGAATGGCGGCCATTCCGGTACCCCTTCCCCGTTTGGATTGTCGTATTTGGCAAAATTCGTCCAGTAAGTGCCCATGGCTTTCGATATGGCCAGATCGGATTGCATAATATGCGGATCGGATGCATTGAGATGCAAAAATACATATGCCACATCCTGCCCGTGGGGTGAACCATAGCCGTAGCGGGGTGAATCCTCAGGAAAATCGGGGTGCTGATCGAAATAGTAATAATATACTTTTGATTTTCCTGTTCGGGACTGGAGGCGTGCCCAGGTCCACGTATGCCATCCAAAGGCAGCATCACGGGCCAGATCGCGGGCGGATTTCTGAACCGTGTTTTCGCCGGGAGGATACGCTTTTATTAACCTATCGGCAAATGGGCCATACCTTTCCTGAACCCCGGCAATATATGCTTCCGGTGTATTTGCCCTCGTAAAGCTGGCTCCCTCATCGGAGTTGTAACCGATCAGAACAGGCACATCATTGAATTTTCCGGCTTCATATAGCTTATACTGGTCGTCTGGGATCACATAGCCATCGATTATGGGCCACGCACTCCCCATTCCCCAGCCGCCCGGAAGATCCTCCGCGGCCATTTTCCTTAATTCAGCAAGGGAAGCTGCGCCTGCCTTTTCGGCATACCCCAGGCCGTCGTTCTCCGCCGTTTTTAACAGCTTGAGGTTTTCGCCCGGATACGTGGTGGGACGCGGGGGGCCGAACGATCCACCGCTTTGCGAAATGGCTCTGTGAAAAAGGCCTTTTGCCAGGGGGGATGCGCACAACATGCTTACGGCGATTCCACCGGCCGATTCGCCGAAGATGGTCACCTGACCCGGGTCGCCGCCAAAAGATGCAATGTTCTTCCGGATCCATTCGAGGCCTGCGATCATATCCAGCAGACCATAGTTACCCGAAACCTGATGGGGGCTTTCGGCGCTCAACCCGGGATGTGCCAGAAATCCCAGATGGCCCACACGGTAAGCGATGCTTACCAGGACCACCCCTTTCCTGGCCAACATCTCTCCCGTGTACACCGGTTCGGCTGTCGATCCGAAACTAAATCCCCCGCCGTAGATCCAGACCAACACCGGTATGCGCTCTTTTGCAGATTCGGCCGGGCTCCATACATTCAGGTACAGGCAATCCTCACTTTTCCCCGATGGGGGATTGCCACCCTGAAAGGCGGCCGGGGCAAACGCTGTCGTTTGCTTTACTCCCTCCCACTTTTCAACAGGCTGAGGTGCATGCCAGCGCAATTCCCCTACAGGGGGTGCAGCAAAGGGAATCCCCTTGAAAACCGTCAGGCCATCCTCCACGGTACCCTGGATCCATCCGCCTTCCACTTTGACCTGCCCGGGCTGATGGGGGGAACAGGATGTGGCCGCCAGCAGAGGAATCGCTACAAGAAAACAGGCTAATTTCTTCATCATAAGATTATTATTCCGTAACGAAAATCCTGGGTGCAAAATCTTTGAGTGCCCTTCGCCATGTGAGCCATTCGTGTGCGGTTCCCTCCGACACATGGAAAACGACCTTATCGATTCCGTGGTCCTTCAGGGCTTCCACCCACTGCTCGGGACTGCGCTCTTCCGTACCGGTGCTGATAAACAGCAGGTTCATCTGCCGGTTGAATGCGTCAGCATCTTTGAACATGCCATTGAAGGCGGTTTCCAATCCGTCATCCCCTCGTATAAAAAATCCGCTGAACGTACCCATCCATGCAAATTTTTCCATGTTGCCTGAAACCGTCAGGCAGGTCTGGAATCCTCCCCTGGACAATCCGGCCATGGCCCTGTGCTCCCGGTCTGTATAAGTGCGAAAGGTAAGATCAATGAAAGGAATCAGGTCACTGGCATAGATTTCCGTAACGTTTCCGGAAGCCTCCCGCACATCTGCATTGGTCTTGATATCCCCGCTGGGCATGACCACAATCATGGGCACGGCTTCTCCCGATGCGATCAACCCGTCCATGATATTGGCCATGTGTCCCTGGTTGGACCATCCGTTTTCATCCTCACCCCATCCGTGCACCAGGTAGAGAACAGGGTATTTTTTCCCGGGATCCTTTTCATATCCGGCAGGCACATATACATTGATATGCCGTTCCAGTCCATTGATATCAGACCAGTAGTCTATGGACCGGACCTGTCCGTGTGGAATCTCCCTGTTGAACCGGTAATAATCCCCTTCCGGCCCCTCCGGGATTTCAATCCCCGACATTTCCCAGTTGCTTCCAAAAAAGGTTTTGGTGTTCTGGTCGGTAACCCTGACCCCGTCCACAACGATGGCATAGTAGTGGAACCCGACCACCTGGGGATCGCACATGCCGGTCCAGACACCGGCTGTGTCCATCGTCATGTCGTATTTTTTGCCGGCAATGTCGACCTGGACATGCTGGGCGGTGGGGGCCACCACCTTGAAGATGGCTTCACGGGTTTCCTGGTTGACTGCAGGATACTCCGCTAAAAAGATATTTGTAGAGGCGGGTTTGAAACCTTCCGGAGGCGGTTCGAACTGTGGGCCTCGTCTGAACTGAGCTGATAAGGTGCTGGTGATGACAATAGCAGCTGTGATTAAAAAGGTAGTTTTCATGAGTGTTTGTTTGTTAAGTGATACTTATCGAATGGTTATTTTAATCATTTTCAGATCATCCGGATCTGAATTGTTGCCGTAGTATACTTCATACTCATCCGGCGATACCATCATCGTGCGCTGGCCCCAGTTGTAAAATTCGAAAGAAGAAGGAGGAAGGTCAATGGTGACCTGTTTCGATTCCCCGGCGGCAAGTTCGACCCGTTGGAAACCTTTCAGGGTTTTGAGCGGGCCTTCGATATCGCTCACTTTCCGGGTATAAACCTGCACCACTTCGGTACCGGCCATTTTACCGGTATTTACCACGGGAACAGTGATTTGAATGGTATCGTCAGGCTCTATTGTCAATTTGCTTACGCTGGCTTCACCTATCTCAAATGAAGTATAACTCAGGCCAAATCCAAAAGGGAACAAAGGATCGGACATAAACCTATACGTCCTGCCTTTCATGGAATAATCCTCAAAATCCTTCAGCTGGTCCGAATTTTTGTAAAAAGTTACCGGCAGCTTTCCGGAAGGATTGAAATCGCCAAAAAGCACATCTGCAACCGCCTGACCGCCTGATTCCCCTCCGTACCATGCCTGAAGAATGGCATCGCAGGACTCCGTTTCCGGTGCCAGGGCAATGGCCGAACCGGAACAGTTCACAAAGACGATCTTTTTTCCGGCTTCTTTCAATGCTTTCAGGCAATTGCGCTGTACCGCGGGAAGCTCAATATGGGTGCGGTCGCCCCCTTTGAATCCGGGGTAGGATACCGGCATTTCTTCGCCCTCGAGCCGTCCGGAAAGGCCTCCGACAAACACTACCATATCAATGCCCTTCAATTTCTGTATGAGGTCGGTATAATCCACATCCACTTCCTTTCCAAAGTCAAATTCGAGGTTGGCCTGCCAGTTGTTTAACTGGGCATACCGGACTTCAATTCTGTATTTCTTACCTGCTTCCACAGTGTATGGAATCCTGGAAGGCAGGGTACGCCAGTTGCTGTACCTTCTCAGTGATTCTCCGTTTACCAGCAGTTCGAAATAGCCGGTTGCCCCGCACCTGAATACGATTTCTTCTGATACCTGCGGGATAAATTCAGTTTCGTATTTGGCCGAGAATCCTTCCAGCTTCACCCCCGGTGCAAATTCATGCTGTCCTGCGGTTGTCAATTTAATTGGATTGGCCATTTGTTGCGTAGAAATGATGTCTCCTTCGCGCCGGGGATTGTTCCAGTAAGTGGCCTTAATCCCTTGTTTCCCCCCGATGGAGCACCGGTCGAAGTAACTCTGGGTTACTTTATCTTCCACCAGATCGCAGCCTTTGTCGTAAATCATCCTCCCCTCGGGAAGTTTTGTCCGAATCCCTTCGAGGATGGAAATGGTGCGTATCGGAATGCCGTTGTAATTCCCCCAGAGCATGGGCTTGTCATCTGCGTTGGGACCGATCACGGCAATTTTTTCGACCGATTTGGAGAAGGGAAGGATATGGTTTTTATTCTGCAAAAGGGTCATGGTTTCCCGTGCCATCTTAAGGCCGAGCTGACGGTGCTGCTCATTATTCAGGACAGAGGGAGGGATCTGCGTCCATGGTACGATAGAATCAGGATCCATCTCCCCAAGGTCGAAGCGGCCGGTCAACACACGCAACAGGCTCTGGTCGATATCCTTCTCTTTGACCAACCCCCTCTCAACTGCCTCAGGAAGGGTTTTGTAAGGATAATTCATCCATACACATTCCACATCGGTCCCGGCCAGGACTCCCTTGGAGGCAGCGTGCACAGCATCGGAGGAAACCTTGTGAGAGTTGAAGAAATCGGTAATAGCGCCACAGTCTGAAACCACCATATACTCATATCCCCATTCATCCCGCAAAATCCGTTGCAAAAGACGCGTGTTCCCGCAACAGGGCTCATCGTCCAGGCGCTGATAAGCGCACATTACCTGCCGTACGCCGGCATCCTGGACCAGGGCCTTGAATGCCGGAAGATAGGTCTCGTATAAATCCCGCGGACTAACGTTGTTCAGGTTGAGTTCATGGCGGCTCCACTCGGGACCCGAGTGTACGGCGTAGTGTTTGGCACAGGCCAGCAATTTGTAATACCTGGAATCCCCGGGACCCTGAAGTCCTTTCACCACCGAGATCCCCATCCGGGAGGTCAGGTAGGGGTCCTCGCCATAGGTTTCCTGACCACGCCCCCAGCGGGGATCCCGGAAAATATTCACATTGGGTGTCCATACCGACAGGCTCAGGAACCGCTTGTTTTCATTTCCCATCTGAATCCAGTGATTATACTTGGCGCGGGCTTCATCCGATACGGCATCGAAAATCCGGAATACCAATTCATCATCGAACGAGGCAGCCATCCCGACGGGTTCGGGAAAAACCGTGACACTGTCATTGTTGGCATACCCATGCAAGGCCTCACTCCACCAGTTGAATTTTTTGATCCCCAGCCGGGGTATGGCATCCGACTGGTCACACATCAGAGTAGCTTTTTCTTCAAGGGTTAACCGGGAGATCAGGTCCCTGGCCCTTTCTTCGGAACTTAAATCCGGATCCTGGTAGGGGTAGGGCTGCCCCCATAGACTCATATTAAGTATAAACAGAGCAGAAAGAAGTTGAATTTTCTTCATAACGATAATTGTTTTTATTGGATTCTCATTTTATCTTCCCTATGGTTGGAACCGGGCTGGTTTCTGATAACAGAGGCGGATCCATGATTTGCGGTGCGTTGTACACCCCGATATTGGAAATGACAGGACTGCTCTTCGAACCGGTAATGGTGAGGCGAAGTTTTGTGGCTTCGACGGTGTGGAACCGGAGGATCCTTTTGTACCCGATGGTCGTGGCATTGGCCAGTTCATTCCAGTTCCCGTCTACAAAGGCTTCGACCGTAAAGGCTTTCACACGTTGTCCCAACCGGATGTATTCCTGCACCAGAATACGGTTAAAGGTGGTGGAATTACCAAAATCCACGGTCCATGATGCATTCGTTACCTCGCCGTCAGTGGCCCAGTAGGTTCCGGTGTCGCCGTCAATAGCCCTGGCAGCGCCAAATTTCTTTGAATCCCCGCGCACATTCGATGCTTCCGCATTCCCGTTCCCGGCGAGATTTACAGCAAATGCTTCCCGGACGGCCCTGGCGAAACCAAGAACGGCTTTCTCATCATTTTCATGGATCAGGCCGTTGGGCATGATCGGAAAGTTGAGCAGCAACGTACCATTTCGCCCAATGGAGTGGTAATATGTTTCCATGAGCTGAGGCACTGACTTCACCATGGCAT
>CAYZEZ010000159.1:0-11240 GCA_964477295.1 uncultured Bacteroides sp.
TCTATTCTGCCGGGAGCTGAGGAGACCATGTGGTTTTCCTCATAAGGATTCAGGGTGGAAGTGTATTCAATGGAACGGGAGATCATTTGTTTCTCCAGTATCATGGTTTCAACCACCTGTTCATTTGCAGGGAGAGCCTGTTCAGTTGTATCTGTGCTAATCCCGCTTTCCGTGCCGGTTTTGCCGCCCCCAGCAGAACATCCGGCCATTAAAAGAATTAGTATGACCGGATAAAAAAGTTTTCGTTTCATTTTTCCGTGATATTTTGAAATTAATATTATGATTTACAAATTGTTTAAAAGTTTGTCCAGTTCAAGCTGTGCATTAAGCAGTTGCATTAATGAGGAAATATAGCTTGTTTCAGCCTGGAGGTAATTATTATTTGCCGTCGTCAGGTCGAGACTCGAAACCAGGCCCTGCTGGTATTTCAGATTGATATTGTCATAGACTCTTTTTGACACCTCCACATTTTTCTTCTGGCCCTCAAACTGCTCCAGTCCCGACCTGAGGTTGAACCTCAGTTGTTTTTCCTGGATAAGCAGCTGATCAGTAATCAATTCTTTATTGTTCAGGGCGGTCTCATAGTTAATTTTCGCCAGGTCAACCTGTGATTTCCTTGAACCGCTGGAAAAGATCGGTATGCTCATCTGCAGGCCGATGATATTTGGTGGTGTCATATCAAAATCCGGCTTAAGGATCTTTTCCGTCCTGCTATAAAATCCTGAAACCGTCGGAAGATAATTCATCCTGGCCAGGCTTACCTGCTTAAGCGATAAAAGCTGCTGGGTATTCATCATCTGATAATCAATATTCCCGTTTATGTCAAACTCATCCATCAGTGTCGCCTCAAAATCAACTCGGAGAAGAATCTCATCCATGGTTTCAGTAAGGGTTAGTTCAGTCGCAGCATCTACGCCTAACTGAAGGCGAAGCAGATTATAGGAAAGTTCTACCTGCCGCTCTGCAGCCTTAGCAGCATTTTCCATTGCAGTAACCTGGACAGCCATCTGGTCGACATCAGTCGCCTCTGCAATCCCAACCGAGTACATAGCACTGGTTTTTTCGTAAACATCCTGAATATTCTCAAGGTTTTGAATAATGATCTCGTGCGACCGCTCTGCCACAAGTATCGTATAATATGAACCGGCTACCTGTTGCTTGATTTCCAGCTCAGTTTTTTCATAGCCCGATTCTGCCAGTTCTTTGTAAATCCTGGCTGCCTGCAGTCCAACAATATAAGAACCGCTAAAGATCAACTGACCCACGGTAATTGCCAGGTTACTGGTCGGTTTAAAAGGTATTAGTGTCGGTGGAGCGCCTTCAGCAAAACTAATTTCGATGGAGGCTCCCATGAAGTTTGAATAATCCAGGCTGGCGTTTACCTGGGGCAATCCCATGGATATTGCCTCCTTTACCGTTTCCTGTGCCGCATCAACAGAGAGACCGGCATTTTTTACAAGCCTGTTGTATTCAATGGCATATTGTTGCGCTTCCTGCATGTTCAGGCTCAGGCTCTCCTGCTGTGCAATGACAGGGCAGAATCCTGCCATCAAAATGAACAACAGGATAGCTAATGGTTGTTTATTCATCCGATTTGTTTTTAATTATTCTTACTTAATTTCCTTCTCAAAATATTTCTGGATCTGTTCTTTTCCTTTATCAGTAGATATCCCTTTCAGATAGGGCATTATTATGTTGGCAAAAATATCCTCCTGTGTATACTTGTCCTTTGGAAATATTTCTTCGTTTACAACAATATTCATTATCTGATGAATAAAATTATTAACCAACTCAATGTCCAGCCCATCTTTGAACAGGCCCTCATTTATTCCCTTTTTCAACAACTCCAGTGTGAGTGAATAGTCCCTGTACTTGCCTTCAGTTGTAAGGAGATGGTGTATTTCCGGGAAATATTTCCTGATGTCTTCAAAGAACATCGGGTTGATCTGCTGTTTCATCTCCTCACCCTTCCTGGCCATTAAGTAGATGGTTTCAATGACATTATCCGACTTTTTAATGGTTTCCTTTGCTTCACTTCTTTTTATACTGGTAAAGTATTCAAGGCCTTCCCTGAGCAATTCGTTTTTTTCCCTGAAAATTTCATAAAGGGTTCTCTTTGATATCCCCAGGTGACTTGAAATCTGGTCCATGGTTACGCTGCGTATCCCAAATTTCATAAACATATGAAAAGCCTCTTCAATAATCCTGTCCCGAAGTTCCATCCTGAAGTGATTAAATAAAGGGACGAAAATATAAAAACTGAACGAGTTTTCAAAGTTTAAAAAAACAGGTAGTCCCGGAATAACTTATTAAAATGAAAACCAGTAGTTTAGTTTGATCAGGAAAACATTCTGGGGATAGATGTCAAACAGGCTGTTTGCAGCATCCGATAAGTTATAGCCCTGCACATGCTGGTATTCACTCCTGCCATGGGTCCACACGAAATAAAGTACCGAGGATGGTTTATATTCCCAGCGGAACACGAAGTTTGAGTGCAACTCCAGGAATGCTAAGTCAGGATTATCCATTTGTATAATATCAGGAGCTTTCGGGGACGAAATAGAATAAATATTCGTTGATGCATCATATGATATCTCATTTTCATCATAATAATGAAAACGGTCTGTATAATTGGCAGCCGTCGGGTCATTGACCTCCCGTATATCCGAATACTTCCCTGTTGAAAAATAAGGCATCAGCTCAATACTGCTGCTTCTGTGAATACCTTCTATATCATGCAATTCACCAAACAAATGCACCATTCCGGGAGCATCTATCGGTATCAGGTTCCAGTTGTCCTCCTCTTCAAATCTGAAAATTCTTCGCTGGACATGCAAGCCCCATGTGTGAATTTCCTTATCAGGATACCGTAACTGGCTGAACAGGATCTGAATTTCCGCAGACCATCCAAAATCTGTTATGACCGCTTCCCCAATCCAGACCGCATTAAAAGTAAAATCCCATATCTTCCCGTTTTCAAGGCCAATCATATCTATTCTGCCTCCGGCCGCAGTTATATCAAATTCAAAGGCAGTCCTTTTATCAAAATAACTGTCAAAGCTAATTCCCACCATATCTCCCTTAAATTCGTCGCGCCCTCCAAATTGCCGTTCGATTTTATCAGGTTCTTCGTCGTAGCATTTAAAAGCTACATACAGGTACTTAGAGTCATATAAAATCTTAAACTCTGTTTCAAAGGTCGGTTTATCACCGCCTCTTGGTTTACGCTGTGTAAATCCTCCTCCCCAGGTTCCCTGGTCCCAGCATGTATCATCAATTTTGCCATCAATCCTGGGTGCCTCTCCCGAGATCCTCTGAGTATTGTATGCCTTTTTAACGTCCTGGGCTGATGCTCCGGATGCAGAAATCACAATCAAAACAATAAATATTAGCAGGAATCTTGTCATGAAGGGGAATTAATAGGACAGTAAGTTTTGAAGGATCCTTTCTGCTACAGGATCATATTTCTCATCTTTTTTCTGTATATGTTCCCTGAGCAGGAACTGGCTCACAATAATCTCCCCATCACCCTGTTTTTTACTCGCCGCATAAATGGTTTCAGGATTCTCAGCCCATACCAGTTTATCTGCATCATTAACAAATGAACCAGATATTGGATTAGATACAACATCAAAAGGCTTTCCATTCCAACGCTTAAAATACTCGAAGGAAAGCCCATCAAATATTGGATGCGACTCTGCCCCGGGATGAATAAATGCACGTGTTCTGCTACGATTTTCCTCCACTTCGTAATCTGCCAGGGAATTCCAGTCCCAGTCTTCCTGGTGAAGAATTACTAACCGGCTGCCCTGATGGACATATTCCAATATCTTTTCAGCAGGTAGTCCGGATGCCTCTGAATTCACAACGGAATTTGCCACAAGGATAATATCCGGCGCCCCGGAATGGCCCGGTTCCCTGGAATAATTATACTGGTTATCCATTAACCAGGATTCCAGTTCCTCATCCTCCCCGACAAGAAGAATCGTTTTTATGCTTTTTCTGACAGGGCTGGATATTGTCCGAACCACCCTCTGGGACGTGACAGGCCGGTCACCATCCCGCTTTAATATAGCCGAGAGGTAATAGATACCTGGGTCATCAGGCACCTGTACCTGAATTTCTTTGATATTATGTGACAGAGGTTCAAGTATATGGTTAAAAGTTTTGTTCCACACTTTGGATTTCAATGAATCCTTATCAGGAACAAACACAGGATCACTCTTGGTGATACAGATATCAATTGTCGCCTGAACCTCCGAGTCAAGATCATTTATCAAATGTATCGGGACGGTTACATTTTCTCCGCATACAAAATTTCTGTCCCAGAATTCAAGGCTTGCCATTACAGGCGACATAGAGCTATGCAATGCGGCCGCCATTGGAGTAGGATAATCTGTACGCCAGGAATTTCCTCTCAATCTTGTCCAGCCTGCATACATATAGGGAAGGATCATATCATAATCTCTCTGACGCATCATCTCTGTATGCTCCATAGCGACCTCAGCCATATTCAGTTTTGCATATGGATGATCTTTTTTGCCCAGATACATTTGGGTTATATTTTCCCACGAAGTAAATAAATTCATGTACTCGGAATTGTTCATTGTTTGACCTGGTTGTATTTTTCATGCATGGTTTTCCAATACATTAAAGAATCCGCCTTCAATCATGTTGTTGAAATTGAAGCAGGGATGAATATCCATCGTTTCCACAGTTTTTTCGCCGGTTCTGAATGTAGGCCTTGTAGGATCACAGGTATCCAGCCAGGTTGAAGGAGGCGGTTTTGTATGTGTCCTGAAACTGTTCAGGTTCATGTTTTTCGCCTCGTTCACAATATACTCCCTTGTTTGTAAATTATATACATTATCCTCATATCCCCATAACCATTCCCCGACCAGGTTTGATCCATGGAACCTGATCCGCTGATTGTTCAGATAGTAATCACCATTTTTTACCTCGATCTTTCGCATGCCAAAATGAAAGGATGCTTTATCATACAATTTACCAGACGCATCGATCTCTAATTCAGCAAGATACAGGTTCCCATTTTCTGGGGACCAGAGCATCGGATCTTCCATTGTTAAAACGATCTCCTGGTATTCCCTGGTAGCTGACAGTTTCTTCCTGGTTTCAGATACCACCCGGTTATTCTGCTTTGACCGCACCCTTACGCTGGCGTTGATTTCAGGCGGCAGTCTGTCCGGGCTATCCAGCCAGATCCTGAAGATAACCTGTTCATTATCGATATCAGGAATAGCAAGAATATATTTCATATATGCCTTATCGTAAAATTCCAGCCAGATATCAGAATAAATTCCGGGCAATTTTGAGCCCCAGCCCTGGTGACTCGCTCCGACTGGCATTACAGGATATCCAAAGGAGCGCGGTTCGCCCCTGGGATCAGACTTTCCTTTCTCAAGACTTGCCCAGCTGTTCAATTTAAGGGTGATAGTATTGATCCCATTTTGCACTAATTTCCCGGGGATTAGTATTGTGTGGGGACCTGTCGGAACATGATTATCGAGGAAAATTCCGTTTAACCATACCTTTGCACCGAAACGTATACCTGACCATTTCAGGACAATATTCTTTCCTTTCTGATCATCCGGAATTGAAAAATTACGCCTGGCCCAGATGCATAAGTTCGTATCGACTTTCCCGCGTTCTTCCCAGCTGAGAAAGTTTCCCGGGATGGTCTTTTCTTTCCATTCACCCTTGAAGATATAACCTAAACGGGAATTATTACCTGGTGTTAACCTGGTATTAAATCAAAATTCGCCGTTAAATATATGGCCACATTTATTAATTCATTATTTTAATTATGAATTTGGAGTTTATTGTTTTAGATTCCAACTTTGATATTGGTCGTATCTTTGTAAGACATATTTTAATAATCTCACTCAAGTTTCATTATTTATGAGAATAGTAATTAAAAAAGATCCACGCGAAGCAGGAGAATGGGTAGCTGATTACCTTGCACACAGAATAAATACCATAGGCCCGACAAGGGAAAGGCCATTTGTTCTGGGACTTCCTACCGGTTCTTCCCCGTTGCCCACATATCACGAACTAATCAGGATGCACAGGGAGGGGAAAATATCATTTAAGAATATTATTACGTTCAATATGGATGAATATGTAGGACTGCCTGAAGATCATCCTCAGAGTTATCACCACTTTATGTACTCCAACTTATTCAATCACATTGATATTCCAGAGGAAAATATCAATTTCCCGGATGGCAACGCTCCCGATCTGGAAAAGAATTGCCTGGCATATGAAGAGAAAATAAAGAAAGTTGGCGGTATCGATCTTTTCCTGGGTGGAATTGGCCCTGACGGACATATTGCCTTTAATGAACCGGGGTCATCACTGGCTTCCAGGACACGCCTGAAAACCCTTTCGTATGATACAATTCTGGCTAACTCGAGGTTTTTTGATGATGATATATCAAGAGTGCCGACTACGGCTCTGACAGTAGGTGTAGGAACAGTTATGGATGCGCGTGAAGTACTTATCATCATAACCGGTTTTGCCAAGGCACGTGCACTTCGCATGGTTGTTGAAGGAGGGATAAGTCATATGTGGACCGTTTCGGCCCTTCAGATGCATCAGCATGGCATTATTGTTTGTGACGATCCGGCCACCATGGAACTCCAGGTTGAAACAGTTAAATATTTCAAGGATATTGAAGTGATCTCCCAGAAAAAATTACCTTAATAAAATAATGTCCCGAATTCTTTTTTCTGATCAACCATTTTTTCATGTTGTTTATTTGAAATCCCGGAGAATGCTATGACAAAATATCCATCTAAGTGAATGCCTGTCCCGGACAGGAGAAATTAAAAGAGAATATGATTGAAGTAATTGTCCATCATCAGCTTGGAACAGATACAATTAAAGCATTAGAGGGTGCTTTCCTGATAGAGGTTTTAAGAGATTATGGATACGAAATATATTCTCCCTGCGGGGGCAAAGGAACCTGTGGAAAATGCAAAGTATGGCTGAAAGGTGAAGGATCCATAACGGCATGCAGATATCGGCTTTCCAGATCAGTTGAAATAGTGCTCCCTGACAGGAAGGAAGCCAGGATCCTTGTAGAACAATATGCGCACACTCTTGCAATTCCGTTTGATCCCGGACCGTCTCAGGGCTTGTCGGATGCACCGCATGGGGTAGCCCTCGATCTGGGTACCACCAGCCTTGTCTTTTACCTGGTGGATCTGTTAACAGGATCTGTTGTTGAAACCAGTGCCATGCTCAATCCCCAGGCCCGGTATGGTGGGGATGTCATATCAAGGATAAACTATACTTCAGAGAAAGATGGTGGATTATCAGAGCTTCAGCATGTCATCCTCGATGCCATCAATGATCAGTTGAATCATTTTACAGGATTTGCAGGGATTACAAGCAATGATATAGTAAAACTCACCGTATCAGGTAACACCACCATGCTTCACCTTTTTCTCGGGATTGATCCGCTGCCTATTGCACTTGCACCTTTTACACCCGGGTTCACAGATGAGCAGGCATTGAGCGGGAAAGACCTGGATCTTCATTGCCATCCGGAAGCAGAGATCAAAACACTTCCCTGCATATCTGCCTACGTGGGTGCTGATATTGTTGCAGGGCTGGCATCCATAAAACCTTCAGCGAAAAGGAAAAACTACCTTTTCATGGACATCGGCACGAACGGCGAACTGGCCCTGGTAACACCAAAAGGCATATTATGTTGTTCCACTGCTGCCGGACCAGCCTTTGAAGGAGCAAGGATATCCTGTGGGATGGGAGGGGTAGAAGGAGCTATTTCAGCCTTCGACGGGCATGATCTGAAGGTGATTGGAGATGTCCCGCCAGCCGGTATCTGTGGCTCAGGATTAATAGACCTGGTGGCACATATGCTTGAACAGGGAATTGTTGATCCCGACGGCCTGATTCAAGAAGATTATTTAGTTGCAGATAGCATCTCAATAACCCAGCAGGATATCAGGGAGGTTCAGCTGGCCAAATCGGCTATTGCTGCCGGCGTGAATGTTTTGTTGCATCGTGCGGGTATGGGCTTCGATGTTATTGATGCACTCTTCCTGGCAGGGGGATTTGGCAATTACATTAATCCTGAAAACGCAATGAAGATTGGCTTGATATCCCCGCTTCTGGCAGGTAAAATTATCCCGCTTGGAAATGCTTCAGGGTCAGGCGCCTTGCTGGCGCTTAAATCTACCCGGTTTTCCGGGGTAATACAGAAACTTCTTGATCGCACATCCTACATCGAATTGTCAGGCAACGAAGAGTTTACGATTGAGTTTGCAATGAATATGGGGTTTGCAGACAGTAATGTGGGTGAATCGGACATAAAATCATAAGCACACTAATTATTCAAGGCTATTTTTATATGTGATGTTGAGTCATTTTTGCCCGATGTGACAGATAGGAGAAATGTCAGTATTTATACTTTTTAAATTACTTGTGTTTTTTAGTTGGAATGATGAAAAGCGGTATAGAAGTGTTACTTAAAACCTTTTCTGTTACACTTCCCAGGAGTATTTTTTCTAACCATTTCCGGCTGTGAGAACCCATAACAATAATATCTGCATGTAATCCTTTTGCAGTCTCTAAAATAGATTCAGCAAAATCACCTTCTTTTACCAGGGTTTGAATGGTTTTATCACCAAGATAGTATTTTGTTTTTTCAAGAAAATACTGAGATGCTTTATTCAGTCCTTCAGCACTATCTAATTGCAATGGAGCCATATCCATGTAACCGGTGAACCCCATTATCGGAGAATATTCTGTTGAAGAGTAATACACCGGATCTGATATTACATGCAGCAATATAACCTCAGCACCCATAGTTTTAGCTAATGAAAATCCTATTTCTGCTACTTTTTGTGAAGTTGGATCATAATCCAGTGCAATCAACACCTTTTTTATTGGTTTCAATTCAAAATGAAAATCCGATTGTTTCTTTTCTGTGGTCATGATATTTTAAGATTTATTCCTGCTATCTCTCCGACAATGTTTACCAATTCCGTTCCTTGTCGGAATCACAATTTTAGCATTATTCCCGAGGAATGCTTCAAGTGCTTCCAGCTCCTGCAATAACTGTGCATTCCCGACAAAATATTTATCTGCCGCTTCATTTACCAGTCTAATGGCTTTCGAAGTAAATTACCGGTTATCACCAGCATCTCATTTTCATAACGATCTGAAGAGAATACAATCATTTACCTGATCGTTTCGTATTCATGACAATCCTGATGAGTATAATAATTGCTGCAAGTGCTAGTATCAGATGAACCGTTGAGTGTGCGTTAAACCCAATAAAAACGATGCCCCAAATTACGATCAGTAGTCCAGCGATGACATAAAGCAAATTTTTCATGACTTCAAACTTATTTGATTTATATTATTATGCCAGAAGAAATATTTTCCCGAAAGATTCCTTTTCAACAAAAAAACCTGATTTATAGATTGGACAATTGTTTTACTCGTTGTCAACCAGAAAATTTTTCAAAGCTTTTCCAAGTTCTTCTATATCATGGTTGAATTCACTTTTAAAAGATTCCCATTGATCTTTTCCTTCTTCATTAAATTCCTCCAGCTTCTTTTTCATATCACTGTTTTTCTGTTCTAACTCGGCCAATTTCTTTTCGTATTTGGCTTTGTTTTCTTTTGTCTCTTTTGCTATTCTTGTCTTTAATTCAGCAATACTTTTTTCATAAGTGATAATTATTTCTTTAAATTCTTTCTTGAATTGTTGAATAGAATCGTTCATCGCCTGGCTCAGCGCCTGGTCAGCTTCTATCACTGTTTCTTTTACGTCCTGCATTTTCTCTCTGGCATTTTCAGCTTTTTCAGCCGACGACTTGCAACCGGATAATATTGCTCCTGCCATAAATACTGTTACAGCCAGGAATAAAGTTGTTCTTTTCATTTGTATCAATTTTAAGTTTATGATAAATTTATTACATTGACAAAGCTATATCTCTTTGTTCCAGGAACCTTTATATAATCCTGGAAATAAGTTACATCATTCACACATTCCCCAAAGCGTTGCGCTTTTTGTGCTTAAGATTTCAAATACCTGCCACTTCCACATGCCTGCTTGTGTCAGGCATGCTCAGTAGCCCTGCTTAATGGAAAGCTTCTTGAATTCTAAAAGATATAGCATATTGATAGAGCTCCGCCATCAGCCCGGAAACCTGAATAACCAATAAAATTAAAGGCGGGCTTCCAGTCGAGGCCTAAATTTATAGGAACTTCAATGAAGCTATATTCCAGGCCCAGTATTCCATCGACACCGATAACAGTATAGGTTTCTCCGGCTTCTCCCCAATAATGTTTAGTATAATCTCCGTTCCAGAAACCAACATGAGCTCCGAATCCAAAATACCATTTCATTCTTTATACGTCGAAAAACTGGTTATGTATTTCATAAAGGCCGGTAATCTGAAACCCTCTCCACCTGGTGGCGAGAAGAAATTCAAGGGCCGACTTTTCCGCAATGAAATGCTTAACAGTCAGACCTTGATTAAAGCCAAGTCTTGCTCCAATCCCTGTGTTGTAATCCTGTGCATAACTTATCGAAGCCAAACAAAATACAATCAAACAAGTTGTTACAATTTTTTCATTAGAATAAATATTAATTTAATCCCTACTCATATGGCTTTTCGATACCCGAAATATACAAAATGACCTCTCCCATTCACCATGTACATCCCGGATGTCTGCCTACGCTTCTGATCCAGGGAGACAAAGACCTTCTTATTTCTGTGGAGACCACGAATTCACTTTACGGATCGGGTAGGTCCAGAATCGGCTGCTGTCTGACATTCGTTGCTTTTGACGGTGCATGCTTCAAGGGCGTCGACTTTCGGTTTGCGGTATCCGCTACTAAACAGTTTCGCAGCAGAATCGCATTCATAATATGAGAAACGCAAGTCAGGATATGAAAAGTGAATAAAAAGTAGAACTGTGATACTTACAAATTGGCTTTGTAAGGACAAGGAGTATACATGCGTTTGTTAGAACAAATAAATCAAAAAGAACAAATTAAGTATTTCATCTTCATCGATGAATCAGGTGATCATGGAATTAAAAACCTGGATCTTAGCTGTCCAATTTCGTTTTGTGTGGTGTAATAATGTCTGAGGGTCAGCTCAAAGGTGTATGATTATCAGACCAGGATCACAGATTACCTTTACTTCTTATAAGTCCCCAGTAACCATGTTGCCGCC
>CAYZEZ010000160.1:0-11235 GCA_964477295.1 uncultured Bacteroides sp.
AACCAGGTTCTACGGCAACAAGAGGAGGTTATTGATGCGCATAAGAACCAGATTAACAAACAGCGCATTACCCTGAATGAACAAAATATTACCATTAACAGGCAAAAAGGGACCATTTATTTCTTCGTGATAGTTTTTTTACTGGTCCTTATCCTGGTCTATTTTGTATTTCATGCATATCGCAATAAGAAAAGGATGAATTATATCCTGACAGAAAAAAATGCCGCTATTTACAAGCAGAATGAAGAAATAATGGCCCAAAGGGAACAACTTGAAATTGTAAATAAAGAAATTGAAGATCAGAATGAGCATATCAAGGCAGGAATTTACTATGCCCTGACTATCCAACATGCTATCCTGCCTGCCGCAAACGATATCTTGAAGATATTTCCATCTTTCATCATTTATATGCCTAAAGATATCGTTTCAGGTGATTTCTTTTGGTTCACCATTGATCAGGATAAGAAGCAGCATAAGGAGACCACATTTTTAGCTGCAGTCGATTGTACAGGTCATGGGGTGCCCGGTGGATTTTTATCCATGATCGGTACCAGGATGCTAAGTAATATTGTGAATGAGAAACACATCATTGAGCCTTCCAGGATTTTAACCAATATGGATAAGGTTATTCGCATTGCACTGCGGCAGGATCAAACAGATAATGATGATGGCATGGACGTATGCCTGTGTCGCATTGAGAGACTATTATCAGGAAATACACCCCCGGATCAACAGGTGAAGGTTACCTTTGCCGGAGCAAGAAGGCCCCTTTACCTGGTAAGCAATGGAGAGGTCAAAATGATCAAGGGTAACAGAAAGACAATCGGAGGAAGGTTTCAAAAAGAACAGAAATTTAAACAAATTGGATTAAATTTGAAAAAGGGCGATAGAATATATCTGACCACCGATGGAATAACTGATCAGCATTCACCGGACAGGGAGAAATTTGGAATACCGCGGTTTATTGATTTCCTGGTCGGCTCAATGAATCTATCCATGGAGGCGCAGAAATCAAACCTTGAAAGCGAATTGCTGGGATTTATGAAGTATGCCAAGCAGCGGGATGATATTACCATAATGGGGATTGAGATATAAATGAATTAATCAGTGTAATATAATAAGGAAATTAATCCAATGGAAAATCTATTCATCCAGGGAGATAGTGAAGAATTTGATATCCCAATAGTTTCTTTCAATGCGGAAACTGGAGTGTGTGAAATTTCGGGAGAATCCTATCTTGATAATGCTGCAGAGTTTTATAACCGACTGCTCGACTGGCTTGACCAGTATATCAGAGATATAAAAAAACCACTTGCATTTAGTTTCAAACTGACCTATTTCAATACCAGCTCATCTAAAAGGATCCTTTATATTATGCTGAAGTTGAAGGAGTTCGTTGATCAGGGGGGAGAGGTGACAGTTAAATGGTATTACGATAAGAATGATATCGAAATGGAAGAGGACATAGAGGACCTGATGATGATTGCAAAGCTGGATGTAAAAATGATCCCCGACAAGAACATGAGATTTGATCCTTTCGGTCGAAGGAGTAAATAGGTTATATAGGATTGCGCGTAGCGCAATCCTATATAATACTCATATAGTTACTCTTCCTTTTCATGAGGGATCCGCTCCCACAGCACATTGATGATTTTCCATTCCCCGTCCTGCTTCACGACGTGGCAATAGTCAACATAATCGTACGAAATGGCCTTTACGGTAGCAATTCCATTATACACATCGAGGATTTCTACCGTATTGTTTAGTTTTTCCCTTGGTGTTTGTTTACCAAAACCGGCCCTTGTATATTCAACCATCATGGATTTGGTGGCTGTATTGATGAAAGTAGTCCCGGTTTGTGGCAGGGTAGCCAGCACACGTTTGGCCAGCTCTGGATGCAGGGCTTTTTCCATTCGATCGACATCCCCATCGTACCAACCTTCAATATAATTCAGGATGGTTTCCTCAATGGCTTTATTTTCATCGACGGCCTGGGCGAACAGGTTAGTCCCGCATAGGGCAAAAAGAATCAGGATCAAATTAAATGTTTTCATAGTAGTTAAATTTAAAAGTTAAATTGGTATTCAAGTTATTCCGAAACACAAAACTCCGTAACTGAGATTCATAATGTAATTGACATCTTGTCATCCCGTCCCGCCGTGCCCCCCCCCGAGCACTCGGGGGAGAGTACTCGGGATCGGGATCTAAACAGTAGATAATCAGATACATAAAAAAGTTCATCATGACGATACTTTAAATAATGTCATTAGCAGCTTGTTTCGGGATCTAATAGATCAGGAAACTAGTTCAGTACGACTGGTTGATAATTCATTCCAGACAAGATCCCGGATCAATTCTTAATTCAGAACAGATCCTGATCCCGAATACACGGGACAGGATGATCTATTATTGCTTTTGGTGATTATCCCCAATAACAGGGATTCAACTTACAATTATTGTGCTATACAATGCAAGTGTCTGAAAATCTGCACAATGCTGCTGAAACGGGGATGTCTGTTACGGAATGGATTGATGTATTATTGGACACTTTATGTCCGGATATGAACAAATCACCTGCTCATCTTTAGATTTCGGATTTCTTTCCCGTTAATGGCTTCAGATTCAGTGATAAAGAGGTCGACCCATTTATTGGGAATGGGCTCGAAATAGTAATTTTCCGGATCAATCCCTTCGGGTGGATCAAGCCAGATTTCACTGGCTGGCTTTGGATCCTCACTAATGGTCTGGGAAAGCTTGGAATGGTCCTGTTTGTTCCAGATCTTCCGGCTATCTGCAAGCACATATAGCGGAACTCCGTGCTCCTGTGAAACAAGGGCGATAAGATGAGATCCTGTTTTGTTTACGAAAAACTCTTTATAAATCGCATCTGCACCAAGAAGGACCATATCAATTATATGAGCATACAATGCAATGGATGCATCCGTAATCAGGGTTACATGGTATCCGAGATCAGCAAGGTATTTTGCCTGGACCCGTCCCTCAGCCTGCGGACGTGATTCGGTTTGAATAATCCTGATCTTAGCGGCATCCGGCCGGTGCAGCTTAAACAGGCTTTTCAGTGCACTGCTGTTTGAGTGAAGCAAAATGGTTCTATTGATTAATTGGAAACAGGATTCTGTCTGTGCAGCAATCAATTTATTTACATCTTTCCAGGTAAGTTCATATTCCTTCAGAAAGTTGGAAAGGTTAACATCCCATTCTGTTTTTCCTGAGCGGATTACCTGAACAGCTTCATTAATAAAATGCTGAACAAGAAAATAAGTTGGGTGATTCAGTCTCAGCTGATCCAGATTTTTTAAAATGAAATTCTTATCAATAGAACTGCGTAAGTCTCCTTTTTTGTACTGATGTCTGAGCAGATCAATATACTGCTCCAAAATTTCCGCAGATCCCGAGTAATGATCATCCCTGATCTTATCTAATTCCTCGTTAAAAGTGGTCATTAAGTAATGAGTTTAATAATTCCAGGAATACAGTCCATACAAAATTACATTATTAATTACTCATAACGAAGGGCATCGGCAGGATTTATAAAAGCTGCTCTAAGGGCTTGGAAACTAACAGTAAGATTCGCTATTACCAGGGCTGCCAGGCAGGCAATCACAAATATCCACCAGTTGAGGTCTGCATGGTACGCATATTCCTGCAGGAACATTCTCATGATAAACAAGGCCAGTGGCACTGATATTATGCAAGATATCAGGACCAGGATAGTAAACTCCCTGGACAGGAGTCCCACGATAGATGATGCCCTGGCGCCAACAACCTTACGAATACCAATCTCCTGTGTTCGCCGCTCGGCCGTGAATGAGGCAAGCCCGAACAATCCCAGGCAGGCTATGATAATGGCGAGGATGGTGAAGTATTGTACAATCCTGCCCATCCTTTCTTCTGTACGGTACATATTGTCGTAATCCTCATCGAGGAACCGGTAGTCAAAAGGATAGAGTGGCAGGATCTCGTTCCAGGTTTCTTCCAGTTCTTTCATCATTTTAGTCATATCGCCCGGACCAAGCCTTACAACGAAGGATGACAACGACGAACCTTCCCAGCACTGCAAAGCCAGTGGTTCGATCTTTGTCCTGGCAGAATGATAGTAGAAGTTCTTCATAACTCCAATGATTTTACCCTTTTTTCCACCAAAATCAAACCGCTGACCAATAGGATCATCAACATCCATTATCCTCACTACCTCTTCATTTACAAGAAAGGATGCTGTAGAATCAGTTGACCTGTCGGATGGAAAATCTCTCGAAAAGCTTCTACCCTCCACAATTTCAATGCCCATGGTTTCAATATAATCGAAATCGATGGCACTGAATCCAATCAGTACAGTCATTTCGGGATCTTTGCCATCCCAGTCAGCTCCCCCGGAATTACTTCCGATATGTGAGGGAGAATGCATTGTGGCAGATACATTCAGGACATTCGGATTATTAAGGAATTCATTCCTCAACGTTTCATAATTCTGGCCGACCTCACCCCTCATATATAAATAAAAGACATGTTCCTTGTCAAAACCCAGGTCTATATTCTTCATATATATCAGTTGTCTGTAAATGACAACAGTTCCAATAATGAGAAAAATGGAAAGTGTAAATTGAAACACGACTAAAACTTTCCGCAACAAACCCCCTCTTCCTCCACCCCTGTTTTCACCTTTTAATACGTCTACTGCCCTGAAGGATGAGAGGAACAACGCTGGATAAAATCCAGCAATAAAGGAAGTGAATAAAGTCAGTCCTATCAGTCCTAAAATAAACCTTGAGTTTAGCAAGTCGCTCATTAATAATTCTTTACTGGCTACCTGGTTAAATAATGGAAGTACTAATCCTACAAGGATAAGGGCAACGATCATTGAAATCAGTGTAAGAAGAAGTGATTCTCCGAGAAATTGGGCGATCAGGTTTTTCCTGAAACCGCCGACTACCTTTCTCATTCCTATCTCCCTTGAACGGGTGGCCGACTTGGCTGTGGATAGGTTCATGAAATTAATGCAGGCGATGATCAGGACGAAGATGGCAATGATTGAAAAAATATATACAAAAACCACTGCGGTTGCCGGATGGCCATAGCCAAAATACTGATGCAGGTGAACCCTGGTAAAGGGCCAGGCAGCAAAAGTTGTTGTTGTTTCTGTATTGCTTTGGACTATGCGGGTCATCTTGGCGTTGACAGAATCAATGACGGCATCCTCATTCAGCATTACGTAGGTTCGGATAGAATTATTTCCCCATCCTTCGCTGTACTGTCCCTTTTCCTTCATGAAGTCAAAAGGAACGAGCATATCAAATTGAAGCGTACTGTTCCCGGGTGCTTTTTCAATGATCCCGGTCACTATAAATTCCCATTGATTATTAGCCCTCAGTGTCTGGCCGATCGGATCCTCCTTCCCGAAATATTTTTCTGCTGTTTCTTCCGTGAGTACAATACTATATGGTTCACGCAATAATTTTTTCGGATTTCCCCGTAACACCGGGAATGAGAACATATTGAAGAAAGTGGAATCGACAGCAACACATTGATCCTCATAGAAAGCATTTTCGCCAAAATTAAACAGCATCCCGTAGCACCACTGGTAACGGCAGGCATCTTCTATCTCCGGGATCTCTTCTTTCCATACCGGTCCGCTCGGATAGGGTGTAACGGTAACATGATAGATTTCCCCGGAATAGTACTGGTCTTCTTCTACCTGGTACAAACGGCCGGCATGTTCGTGGAACCGGTCGTAAGTCAATTCATCCTGAACCCACAAAAGGATCAGGAGGGTAGCCGCGATGCCAACAGATAAGCCAAGGATATTAATCAGGGAATGGAATTTTTGTCGGAAAAGGTTCCGAATGGCGATGAGTAAATAGTTTCGAAGCATGGCTGGTGATTTTCTTAATGACGAAATTAATAAAAGTTCATTGCATTTTTTAATTTTATTTTTTGAATAAATTTGAATCTGGTATGGCGTTGAAATTTCCTGATCCGGAACTGGCAAATGAAGATGGTTTACTTGCTACAGGGGGAAACCTTGAACTGGCTTCCCTTTTAAATGCCTATGCTTCAGGAGTTTTCCCATGGTATCCTGAGGGCTCTCCGATATTGTGGTGGTCCCCCGACCCAAGGATGGTTCTTTTTCCCGGTAAATTGAAAATATCGAAGAGCCTGGGGCAATCGATCCGGAAAAAGAATTATAAAGTACTGGTGGATGCTGATTTTGAAGCTGTCATTGATCATTGTGCTTCTATCCCCAGGAAAGGCCAGTCAGGTACCTGGATAACTGCGGATATGATCGAAGCTTATAACGCTTTGCACCGGGCAGGATATGCTCATTCGGTAGAGATCTATACGGAGAACCAATTGGCGGGGGGACTATACGGGGTGTCGCTTGGCGGAATTTTTTTTGGAGAATCAATGTTCCACAAGGTAAGGGATGGATCTAAAATAGCACTGTTCCACCTTGTTGAAAAATTGAAAGGCTGGGATTTTGATCTGATTGATGTCCAGCAATCGACTGAACATCTCAGACGATTAGGTGCCGAGGATATATGCAGGTCCAGGTTCCTCGAAATCCTGAATGAGTCATTAAAAAAAGAAACTATCCTGGGAAACTGGGGAGTAATATCCGCGTAATAGTTAAAAGTAACTAACCGTTTTTAAATTAACGAATTCCCTTAATCCAAGTTCAGATAATTCCCTCCCATATCCCGAAGCTTTTACTCCGCCAAATGGTAGTCCGGGTTCGGATTTCACCATGCCGTTGATGGCCACAGTCCCGGTTTGTATTCCATGTGCCACCCGCTGCGCCTGGTCCATATCATTCGTCCACACACTGGCGCCCAATCCAAAGGGTGTATCATTGGCCAGTCCGATAACTGAATCTTCATCACTGAATTTAAAAATGGGTAACACGGGACCAAACAGCTCCTCCTTGATTATTTCAGAGGAATGGTCCAGGTCAGTGATAATGGTTGGTTCAAGTATAAGGGAATCGGGCTGGAATCGCTTGCCTCCGGTTATAATTTTTCCACCTGCCCTCAGCATTTTATCTAATTGTTCCTCAAGTTCGATCAGAAGATCTTTTCTTGCTAGCGGTCCGATAACAGTTTCAGGATCCATCGGATCACCACATTTTTGATCTTTTACGGCAGCTGTAAATCCTTCAAGGAATTGGTCATAGATGGTGTGCTGGATGAAAAATCTTTTTGCGGCGATGCAGCTCTGGCCGGTATTTTGAAACCTTGCCATTATACCGGTTTTTATGGCAAGGTCTACATCTGCACTTTCGAATATGATGTAGGGATCGCTTCCTCCCAGTTCAAGGACCGTTTTTTTCCCGGCTTTTCCTGCCAGTTCGGCCAGCTTATTGCCGGCGTAATTGCTTCCGGTAAGTGTGGCACCCTGAACGGCATTATAGCGGACTACTTTTTCCGTTTGGGAGTAATCGATATAAAGGTTCTGAAAACCACCTTCCGGTAATCCTGCCTCCAGGAATACTTCTTCCATTGCCGAAGCACAAAGCGGGACATTGGATGCGTGCTTTAAAAGTCCTGTATTCCCGGCAGTTAAATTGGGAACGATAAACCTGAATACCTGCCAGTAAGGGAAATTCCAGGGCATCACGGCGAAGATAACCCCAAGGGGTTCGAACCACACGAAGCTTTCTTTTGCTGTGGATGGTATTGATCGGGGCTGTAAGAATGTATTCGCGTTTTCTGCAAAATACCTGCAGAGCCATGCACATTTTTTAACTTCAGCCATAGACTGGGAAACAGGTTTTCCCATTTCAGATGTGATGAATCCGGCGTGCCTATCGGTATTGGCTTCTATAATTTCTGCCGCCCGGGTGAGTAGTGATATTCTTTCGCTTACATCTGATTTACTCCAGATCCGGAATGCCTTCCCGGCTTTATCAAGTTTGCCGGCAAGTTCATGATCTGTTATCGTGGCTGCATTATGGAATGTCTCGCCTGAATATGGATTTGTCGATTGGTAGGGCATAGGAAGAATTGACTAAATTGACTAAATAGACTAAAATGTGAAATGCACTTTGAATATACCAAAAATGCCTCAATATTTTAAGTATTGAGGCACTTAAGGCATTAATTATTCAGGATTTCATTTTTACCGGATAATTATCATTTTTGTAATGACTTTATTCCCGGTTATTAACCTGATATGGTAAACACCGCTGTCGAGATCTTTCCGGTTAAATTCAACCACATGTATTCCTGAACCTTTGTATTCCCTGACGAGTGTTGCAATTTTACGCCCAGCATTATCAAATACAGAGAGATCAACCTCGCTGTCATTAATAAGTCTGTATACAACATTTGTAATATCCTCAAACGGATTTGGATAGACCTGCAGTGCATTTCCGAGGTCATTAAGTGAACCGGAACTTACCGGACCAACCTTGATCGTATCACAGTAAGTGTCAGATGATCCTGTTATCGGATTTGAGACGGTCAGACAGGCAGTATAGGTACCTGGATTCAGATAATTGTGCTTTGGATTCAGGTTAGTAGTATCCGTTTTACCATCACCGAAATCCCACTTCAGCTTGTTGCCATCGCCCAGTGACACACCAATGAAATCGACAGGATAGCTATCTGCTTTCAGGTTATCTTCATCGATATCATAAGCAAATCCTGCCTGGATCCCCTGGTTGGCCATGCCTACATTAATCATGGCATAATGATGGCTTTTGCAACCGGTTGTCGAGTTTACTGTCGTGAGGTGAACCATGTAGAAATCTGCTTTATCGTAAAGATGGACAGGATTTGGTTCATCTTCTAATAACTTTCTATCGCCGAAATCCCAGAACCAACCATCGGGATTACCTAAAGACTTATCGATAAATTTAACACGCATGCTGGCTGAATCGACCGTAAACCTGAAGTCTGCTAAGCAGTCTTTTCCCTCATCCGGAGCTACCTGGATAAACTTACATTTTGTATTTGGTATATTCCAGTTGTTTACCACAGTCTGGCAAACCAGATAGTAGCCACCGCCTTCGGGATATGGATGCGTCGGGTTAGCTTCACCAAATACGGGTTCGGTCCAATCCCCAAACTCCCATACATAGTCAATAATATTCCCATAGGATTTATCTGTGAAGGTGACTACATTCGATACCGGATCTGCCATATAGATAAAGCCCGCACGGCAGTCTTTCCCTTGTGCACCAATCAATATCATTTCTTCGTAATAATCCATACAGTTATCATCTTCGTTGTAGGTGTTCAGTCCGACTGTGAAATATCCCGGTTGTTCGAAAATATGAACAGGACTGGCCTTAGTGGAGACCGATCCGTCGCCGAAGAACCACAGGTAATCGGTAACCGATCCAATAGCCTCCGGTTTGAAGTAAGCCTTGTTGGTTACTGAATCGATAAAGTAATTGAACCTGGCACGGCAGCTGAGGGTCCCGACCTGTATGGGCTCCTGGTACCAATCCATGCAAAGCCCGGTTTCATCAATAACTGTCAGTTCTGCAAAATATAATCCCGGTGCCGGGTAAGTATGCGTTGGGCTTTTCTCTACTGAGAATACCCCGTCGCCGAAATTCCAGAAATATTCCACAATGTTACCTTTTGACTTATTGGTAAAGGCTACTTTTTTAGTATCAGGGTTAACCGAGTATTCGAAGGATGAACGACAATCAACACTGCCTACCTGGACAAATTCTGCAATATGGTCGGCGCAATCGTCACTTTTGTTAAATATCGATAATGTGACCAGGTAGAAACCGGGCTGTTCGTATGTGTGAACCGGGTTTTTCCGTGAAGAAGTAGCCCCGTCCCCGAAATTCCAGAACCAGTCAGTAATGACGCCGGTGGACTTGTCAGAGAATGTGATTGCATTCTTTGCGATGTCAATGAAGTATCCGAAGCTGGCCTTCATATTGCAGGCATCCACACCCACCGGGACCTGCTTGAGGATTTCTGCCACACAACCTGTATTTGCATCAAATACAATAAGGCGCACATCAAATAATCCATTATGAGGGAAGATGTGTTCCGGGTGTCTCATTGATCCGTAGGTTCCATCTCCAAAAGTCCAGTACCATTCTGATACGTTACTTGCAGATTGGTCTGTGAAATATCCTGTTCGGCTGGCTTCATCCACAAAGAATGAAAAATCGGCAAAACAGAAATCAAGGTCAGAAGTGCCAACCGAGACCTCTTTGATTATTTCGGAAAAACATCCTGAGTATTGATCGTAGATAGCCAGGTAAACCTGATAAACGCCCGGTTCAGTATATGTATGCACCGGATCTTGCTCTTCAGAGAAAGTGCCATCACCAAAATCCCAGAACCTGTCGGCCGCATTTATTGAGGCATCGGTAAACTTCACAGTCTGGGTTAGATCGTTGGCTGTGAATTTAAAACTGGCACGACAGGTAAGGGTGCCAACCAAAACTTCCTTGCAGATCTGGTGTGCGCAGTTAGTAGCTTTATTAAAAATCGACAGGCATACATTATAAATCCCATCATTTGTATAAGTGTGCGTTGGATTTTGAACAGTTGATGTGAACCCATCACCAAAATTCCAGTTCCACTCACTGGCCTCACCCCATGAGAAATCGGTAAAGGTAGCGGTCTTGCCAGCCACAGAAACATCGAATTTAGCCTGGCAGGTCAGGGTTGCATCCTGAACATAAAACGTTTGCCAGGTCGAATTTTCTCCGCAACTATTAGAAACAGTGAGGGTTACAACATATTCACCGTTGCGGTCATAAATATGGATGGGATCTCTTGCGAAAGAAGTATTACCGTCTCCAAAATCCCATTCATAGGAATAAAACTTTGTATATTCATAATCAGAATTGTCGGCATAGAAGTGAACAGGTTCATATCTTGGAACATCCCATTGATCTGTATAGAAATTAGCCTTAGGAATATTGTCAGTAGTTACTGATACATATGTATAAATCGTATCAATTCTTCCACAGGAATTAGTAGCTACCACATAGGCATTATAATTCCCTGGTGCTGAATAGGTATGTACCGGATATTTTTCAGTGCTTGTAAATCCATCCCCGAAATTCCATGCATAGGAACTGCCTCCGGCAATTGTAAACTGAACAGGATCGCCAACGCAGGCAGAAGTATTTCCCGATTCACCATAGTCTGGTAAGTCGTTGAAGATATCTCCAAGCAGGTATTGTCCTCTGTCGGGACAGTATTCACTTATATTTGAAAATGAAAGCTGGCCACCTCC
>CAYZEZ010000161.1:0-11216 GCA_964477295.1 uncultured Bacteroides sp.
TCATTATATCAATATTCAGATGAACAGATCGATAAGATCTGTGAACTGATTCTTGCAACAAAACTGTCATCTGTGCCTCAAAACTTAAATCAGGAAATCATTCATGATGCAAACCTAGACCACATTGGCAGGATTGATTTCCTTATACAGTCAGATAAGTTATACCAAGAAATGAGGGCGCTGAACAAAGTAAAATCAAAAAAGGAATGGAACGACCAGCAAGTCAGGTTCCTTAAGGAACATGATTTTTATACTAACGCTGCACAAAAAATGAGGGAAGTGACACAAGAACAACAGATCCAGAATATTCTGGAATTTTCCTGATCCTTTTTTACTATTCTCTCAACTCTCATTGTCAATATCCCCAATTATAGCTATTTTTAGAAGGATTTATTTAAGTGTTATGTTATGATACCAAATGTCGATTGGAATAATTTATCATTTGGCTATATGCCAACCGATTATAATGTAAGGTGCTACTATAGAAATGGACAATGGGGCGAACTGGAAATCACATCCAGTGAATATATCCCGCTGCATATGGCTGCTACTTCTCTTCATTACGGGCAGGAAGCGTTTGAAGGGATGAAGGCATATATGGGGAAAGATGGGAAGATCCGGATTTTCAGGTGGAAAGAAAATGCAAAGCGAATGAAGAACAGTGCCAATGGAATTAAACTGGCAGTTGTACCGGAAGACCTTTTTCATAGAGCCATAACTAAAGTGGTTCAGTTAAACAAAAGATTTATCCCACCCTATGGAACAGGGGCAACGCTATATATCCGACCACTGCTTATCGGTACAGGTGCAGAAGTAGGAGTTAAGCCAGCATCTGAATATATGTTTATGGTTTTTGTCACCCCGGTTGGTCCATATTTCAAGGAAGGATTCAAACCTGGTAATATGATTATTTGCCGGGACCACGACAGGGCTGCCCCCCTGGGAACAGGTAATATAAAAGTGGGAGGAAATTATGCCGCCAGTTTAACTTCTCTGGAGAAAGGCCATGAGATGGGCTACTCATCAGTAATATATCTCGATGCGAAAGAAAAAAAATATATTGATGAGTGCGGACCGGCTAATTTTTTTGGAATTAAAGACAATACTTATATTACACCTGACTCACATACCATATTGCCTTCAATAACAAATATGAGTTTGCAGGAAATAGCCAGATCAATAGGTTTGAAGGTTGAAACCAGGCCTGTTCCACTTGAAGAACTTCCAACGTTTGACGAGGTCGGGGCCTGTGGCACCGCTGCAGTGATCAGTCCAATAAACAAGATCGTCGATCCGGAAACCAACCAGGTTATTGAATATTGTAAAGATGGCCAACCCGGGCCCCTGTCCGTTCAGCTGTATAAAAAGTTGACTGCCATTCAATATGGTGACGAACCCGATCCTTTCGGCTGGACCGAAATAGTCGATTAAAGAGCCCCCAATCAGCAACCCTTCTCAGCAAGTCTGTGTGAGTTGCAGGTGAAGTGTGTGTGGTAATTTTACTAATTCTCCATACCAGACCACACCCATCTCCTATTCCCTTCTACCTCGTTTCACTTACTACTGCTCACTGTTCACTGAATTTATTATATTTGTGAGTTCAAATAAAATGGATGAAGAAAAAGGAATCAGGCATCAGCAAAAGAAAGCTTAGAAGCTCATATCTAACCTCCATTATCAGTATTTCCCTCGTGCTGTTTCTGCTTGGATTGATCGGTATTTTATTACTTAATGCAAAAAAAATATCTGATCATGTAAAAGAAAATATAGGATTTTCGATCTTTCTGAAAGACAACGTACGGGAAGTGGATATCATCCGGTTGCAGAAACGACTGGATGCCATGCCATTTGTTAAGTCAACGGATTATATTACCAAAGAAGAAGCTGCTGCAGAATTCCAGGATGAACTGGGAGAGGATTTCATTGATTTTTTAGGCTACAACCCATTGGGGGCTTCCATCGAAGTAAGATTTATTGCATCTTTTGCTCATCCTGACAGTATTTCAAGAATTGAAAATGAGATAAGCCAGTATGAAGAAGTAAACGAAATTTTTTATCAGAAATCCCTGGTCAACCTTGTGCATGAAAATGTCAGGAAAATAAGCCTGATATTACTTGCGTTTTGTGTATTAATGTTTCTCGTTGCCGTAGCGCTTATTAATAATACTATACGATTATCGGTGTACTCCAGGAGGTTTTTAATAAAAACTATGCAACTGGTAGGAGCTACAAGATCATTTATTCGCAGACCGTTTTTAGGTAAAAGTGCCACCCATGGAGTGTATGCAGCATTTCTAGCGATTGCTCTCCTTGTCGGGATCATTTACCTGGCCCAGAAAGAACTCGTGCAGATCATCAGCTTCCAGGATGTCGAGATTGTTGGAATCCTTTTCCTGGCTGTTATTATCCTCGGAATTGTTATAAATTGGATCTCAACATTTTTTGCGGTGAATAGATATCTAAGGATGAGATCAGATGATCTTTATAATTAAAATAAGTCAGCATTCGGGGCCAGGTAAAATTTCATACCAGAGTCATTCGGCCAGCCAGCTATGTCCGACCGGTATGGGATGGTGGACCAGGATCTTTAAATATCTTGTAATGAGACCCCATCCCCTTGAGGCATGGGGGGGGGACAGGGTGACAAAAACATAATTAATAATAACCATATAACAACAGAAAAATGGCAAAGAAAAGAATTGAAAATGAGAAACCTGATTTTCCACTGCAAAAGGAAAATTATATTCTCCTTGTCATCGGCTTTGCAATCATTATTTTAGGATTCCTACTAATGATCGGTGGAAAAGCCGAAAGTCCCGATGTATTTAATCCCGATATTTTCAGTTTCAGACGGATTACACTTGCTCCTATTGTTGTGCTGTTCGGATTTGCATTTGAGATCTGGGCCATTATGAAAAAACCAAAAGAAAGCAAAGAGGAACAACAGTAAGAATGGAGTGGTTTGAAGCATTAATTCTCGGTATTATACAAGGCCTGACTGAATTCCTCCCCGTTAGCAGCAGCGGTCATCTTGAACTTGGAAAAGTAATCCTTAACACTGAAGTTAAAGAAGATATAATATTTGCCATGGTGGTCCATGCAGCAACTGTTATGAGCATCCTGGTTGTTTTTTTCCAGGAACTGAAAACCCTGGCTGTTGAATCATTTTCCCTTAAATGGAACTCCTCCCACAGCTATATTTTAAAACTTTTAATCTCTATGGTGCCGGTGGGGATTGTTGGTATATTTTTCAGGGACCAGGTTGAACAGTTCTTCACAGGGAATATCGTTCTCGTCGGCAGTATGCTGTTAATTACCGCCGGATTATTGACCTTGACCTATTTTTCAACAGACAGGAATAAAGAAATCACATATTTTCATTCATTGATCATCGGTATAGCACAGGCAGTGGCTGTTCTTCCAGGGATATCCAGATCGGGAGCTACTATTTCCACCGGACTTTTGCTTGGAAACGGAAGAGGTGATGTGGCTAAATTTTCTTTTCTGATGGTTATAATTCCAATCATTGCAGCCAATCTTCTTGACCTTGCAGCCGGAGAGTTTTCAACTGGTGCTTCTATTTCACATGTATCACTTGTTATTGGATTTATTGCCGCCTTTCTTTCCGGACTCCTTGCATGTAAATGGATGTTGAACATAGTCAGGAAAGGAAAACTGATTTATTTTGGAATATACTGTTTAATCATCGGAACAATTGCAATTATTGTCGGAGCCTGATATATGCAGGAATTTACCAAACAAACCAATTTCCAGGATGGAGTTGTATTGTACATTGATAAACCACTTAAGTGGACATCCTTTGATGTGGTGCATAAGATGCGAAACCTTATTAGGAATCACTTTAGTCTTAAATGGATCAAAGTGGGCCATGCCGGCACGCTCGATCCACTGGCTACCGGTCTGATGATAATATGTACAGGGGCTGAAACAAAAAACATCCAATACTACCTGGATTACAACAAAGAATATCTGGCAACCATCTGCTTAGGAAAAACAACTCCCTCGTATGACCTGGAGACTGAAGTGGATCATACATATCCAATAAATCACATTGATAAAGATCTGATTTACAATGTACTGCAGAAGTTTACCGGGATTCAGCACCAGATCCCACCGGTTTTTTCTGCTAAATGGCTTGATGGAAAGAGGGCATACGAGCTCGCCAGGAAAGGGGAAATAGTGGAAATGAAACCAATAGATATCAGGATCGAAAGCATTGATATGATCTCGTATGAAGCGCCTCACCTCAAACTTCAAATTAGATGCAGCAAAGGAACTTACATCCGGTCACTGGCCAGGGACATAGGAGCAGCTCTCGAAAGCGGTGGACATCTTGTGGAACTCAGAAGAACTGCCATTGGTGATATTTCAGTCGACCAGGCCTGGTCGCTAACAAAATTTGAAGAAAATTTAAAAAAAATGTAACTAATCGACTTTTCTTACGTATAAAGGCATCCTGAATTATAGCGAATATTTAGAATAATACTATGAAACGGGCATGATTTATAAAAATCATGTGAGAGGGAAGTGGTTGTCCCGAGTACTCGGGGTCCTCAAATTTTTAATTATTTTATTTTCAGATAATTACAAAATTTTAAACGAATGAAATTATCTCAATTTAAGTTTGACCTGCCTGAAAATTTAATCGCAGAGTACCCAGCCAATAACCGGGATGAGTCAAGACTAATGGTATTGCACAGGGATTCCGGAAAAATAGAACATCTTATTTTTAAAGATATTTTAAAATTTTTTAAGGACAAGGATGTCCTGGTTTTTAATAATACCAAGGTATTTCCCGCCAGGTTATATGGGAACAAGGAAAAAACGGGAGCAGAGATTGAGGTATTCCTGTTAAGAGAACTGAACAGGGAACAAAGACTCTGGGATGTCCTCGTTGATCCTGCCCGAAAAATCAGAATTGGAAATAAATTATACTTCGGCGAGGATGATGTGCTGGTAGCTGAAGTCATCGACAACACAACCTCCAGGGGAAGAACACTCAGGTTTTTATATGATGGGGATTATGAGGACTTCAAACAAACGTTGTACAGTCTGGGACAAACCCCGCTGCCAAAATTCATAAAGCGAAGTGTTGAACCCGAAGACCAGGAAAGATATCAGACTGTCTATGCCAAGCATGAAGGGGCTGTTGCCGCACCCACTGCCGGAATGCATTTCAGCAAACAATTATTGAAACGCCTGGAAATTATTGGATGTGAATTTGGTTTCATTACGCTCCATGTTGGACTGGGTAATTTCAGAACAGTGGATGTAGAAGACCTGACCAAACATAAGATGGATTCTGAAAGGATCATTATATCAGAGGAAGCAGCTAACATTGTAAATGATGCCAAAGACAGAAAAAGCACAATCTGCTCAGTTGGGACAACTGTAACTAGAACGCTGGAAAGCTCAGTCTCCACCACAGGTTATCTGAAACCATTTGATGGCTGGACCAATAAATTCATATTCCCACCCTATGAATTTAATATCCCTGATATGATGGTCTCGAATTTCCATCTTCCTCTCTCAACCCTGCTGATGATGGTTGCTGCATTTGCAGGTTTTGATAATTTACTGCAAAGTTATGACGTGGCAATAAAAGAAAAATACCGCTTCGGCACTTATGGCGATGCCATGCTTATTATTTGACCGTAAGCCGTTAATCGATTTTAATTAATGGTCAATAGGAATTAATATCTTTGCTTCGATAGTGAGCATGACATTCAAAGACCGTATAAATGCCAATCATTAATTCAATTGTTTCCTGGCTGAACATCAAAAGGCTCCACCAAATTGATCTGTTTATAAAATACCCTGCCGATGTACAGAGGGATAGCTTATTAAAATTATTGGATGAGGCAAAGAATACTGAGATCGGGAAAAAATTTGGATTTTCCGGGATTAAATCCATTTCCTCCTTCCGGGAAAAAGTGCCTGTGCATACCTATGACGATCTGAAACCATACATTCAATCATTAATGGAAGGCAAGGAGAACGTTCTCTGGCCCGGAGAAGTTAAATGGTTTGCAAAATCCTCCGGGACAACCAGCGATAAAAGTAAATTCATCCCGGTGAGTATGGAATCAATGGAGGATTGCCATTTCAGAGGAGGTAAAGATATTATTGCCCTCTACACTCAAAATTATCCGAATAATAAAATACTCAAGGGGAAAGGACTTACACTTGGTGGCAGTCACCGCATCAGCAGTTATTCCAATCAATCTTTCTATGGTGACCTATCAGCCATCCTGATTGAAAACCTTCCCTTCTGGGCTCATTTTATTCGTACCCCCAGTCAGGAGGTAGCATTGATGGACGAATGGGAAGAGAAGCTTGATATGATTGCGAAAGAAACCATCAAGGAAAATGTTACCAATATTGCCGGCGTTCCTTCCTGGAACCTGGTATTAATCAACTATATTCTTGAAGTCACTAATAAGAAACACTTGCTGGAAATCTGGCCAAACCTGGAGCTATTCACCCACGGAGGAGTTAGTTTTATACCATACAGGGAACAATTTCAGAAAGTCATCCCCTCAGATTCCATGAATTACATGGAAGTTTATAACGCCTCCGAGGGATTTTTCGCATTACAGAACGATCCGGGAAAAGACGATATGCTCCTGATGCTTGATTATGGTATCTTCTATGAATTCATTCCTATGTCGGAATTGCATAAAGATATTCCAAAAGCGATGGATATTGGTGAAGTGGAAACAGGTGTCAATTATGCCATGCTTATTACTACCAATAGCGGACTCTGGAGATACCTGATAGGGGATACGGTAATGTTTACTTCAACCTATCCGCATAAAATTAAAATTTCAGGCCGTACTAAGCATTATATTAATGCATTCGGGGAAGAGATCATCATTGATAATGCAGAACAGGCAATAAATATTGCCTGCTCCAAAACCCAATCCTTAATTAATGATTATACCGCAGCACCGATCTATATGGGTGATAAAAGCAAGGGATCGCACGAATGGCTGATAGAATTTGAAAAGGAACCGGATGACATGGAATATTTTACGAAAGTCCTGGATAATGCCCTGTGCAGTATCAATTCAGATTATGAGGCCAAACGGTATAAAAGCATCACCCTGATCATGCCGACTGTACATAAATTGGAAAAAGGAACGTTTATTAAATGGTTAGCCATCAAAGGAAAGCTGGGAGGACAAAACAAGGTGCCCCGGCTGAGAAACGATCGTTCTATTATTGATGAGATCCTGGAGATGGAAAAAGGAGTAGACAGTAGGCAGTAGACAGTAGGCAGTAGACAATAGAAGTCAGAAGTGAAAGAGCGATTAAAATGATATTAAATCACATCATATTCAGCTTGTTGCTTTTATCAGCACAGATTCCTTATAAGCTGGTCGGAACTATTCCCGCCTCAAACGTTGATTTTCGAACCGATCCCCTGGGAAATGTTTATTTAATAAAAGGGGATCGATTAATTAAATACAACAATAAACTGGAAAAAGTATCCGACTATTCCAATGCCTACCTGGGAGAAATTGGTTCCCTGGATACCACTGATCCCTTAAGGTTATTGATCTTTTACAAAGAATTCAATCAACTGCTCTGGCTTGACAATTACCTTCTTGAACTTAGAAGTCCCGTTTTTCTTGATGACCTGGGAGTGGATCAGGCTGAGGTGATTTGCTCCTCAAGCCATGGAGGATTCTGGCTTTTTAACGGATTAAATAATCAGATGCAATATTTCGATGCCAACCTGAACCTCATCCATGAAAGTATTCCTGTAAATCCAATAACGAACAATAATAAACCTGTTTGGATGGTCGAGAAAAACAGGATGGTTTATATATATGTCCCAGGAACAGGTATTTTGACTTTTGACAGATACGGTACCTATTCAAAAACGCTTCCCATTTTTCCCGATAATTTTTTTCAGGTTACCGATGAGTATATCTTCTATACTTCAAAAAAAATCTTCTGGAAATATAATTTAATTACTTTCACCAACACTTTAGTTGACCTACCTGATATCAATGATATACTAGATATTAGAATCCAGCCAGATTTTATTTATCTCCTTAATCCTGAAGGGATTCATATTTATCAGATTAAGGTAAATTAATCAAGATTTTTCGTACTTTAGTAACCCACACTTCTAACATTTCAACATCATGCATATTGCAGTTGCGGGAAATATCGGTTCCGGAAAAACTACCCTAACTTCTTTGCTGGCTAAACATTATACCTGGGAACCCCATTTTGAAGACGTGGATGAAAATCCTTACCTGAATGACTTTTACCAGGATATGCAGCGCTGGTCATTCAATCTTCAAATCTATTTTCTGAATAGCAGGTTCAACCAGATTTTAGATATTAAAAAATCGGGGAAAGATATTATTCAGGACAGGACCATCTATGAGGATGCTTTTATTTTTGCTCCTAACCTTCACTCCATGGGCCTAATGTCGACAAGGGACTTTGAAAATTATTTTACGCTATTCAACCTGGTCAGCTCATTAATCAATGCTCCGGATCTGATTATTTACCTGAGAGCTTCGATTCCAACACTGGTCAACCAGATCCAGAACCGTGGCCGAAAATATGAAAGCAGCATACGATTGGATTATTTGAAAAGACTGAACGAGAGATATGAAGCCTGGATAGAATCGTACAATCTTGGAAAATTACTTATTGTTGATGCAGATAATTATAATTTCCCGGACAGCAAGGATGATGTAAGCAGTGTTATCGACAAGATCAACGCAGAATTACACGGATTGTTTCAATAAATTACCGTTCAATATCCCTGATCTTTTCCTTTATAATATCCCATTTTTCTTCATCCAGTTTCGCTCCCACTACCTCAGTAATATAGCCCCCGCATAAAGCACCAATCTCTGCACACCGGCTGATGGATAATCCTTTTGCTAAGCCATATAAAAATCCAGATCCATACAAATCCCCGGCACCGGTAGAATCAATGCTGTTGACTTCAACAATACCTGTTTGGAATTCCTGATTCCCCTGGCGGATAACTGAGCCTTTGATCCCTGTCTTGATGACAGCAATCCGGCACATTCCGGCAATAGTTTTAATAGCATCTTTAGGCTTCTTCCCGGTAAATGCTTCTGCCTCCTGCTCATTTGCAAAGACTATATCGACATATTCTTCCACCAGTTGTTTCAGTATTGCTTTGTTTTCACTAACAATATTATAACTGGCCATATCGATTGAAGTGGTAAGTCCGTGAGATTTTGCAAGTCTCAATGCTTTCCTGATCAATCCCTCGTTCTGAACGAGGTATCCTTCTACGTGAAAAAAATCATACCCTTCATAGAGATCAGAAACCACATCTTCTTCGTGAAGGTCAACAGCGGCGCCAAGGTAAGTGGCAAAGGTCCTTTCGGAGTCGGGACTAATTAGGGCAACCGATCTCCCGGTTTCTTTCAGGTCATGAAAAAGCGTGGTAGTAATCCCGCTTTGCTCCATGTCTTGCTGGAAAAATACTCCCAGGTTATCTTTCCCAATTTTCCCAATAAATCCGGATTCAACACCCAGGTGAGCCAGCCCGTGAATTGTATTTGCAGCAGATCCTCCGGATGATTGAATCTTTTGCAAACCCAGTGTGCTGGCCAGAAGCCTGTTTGAGAATTCTCTTGATACGAGTTGCATGCTTCCCTTGGGCAAGTTGAATTCCTTAAGTATTTTGTCATCGTTCAAACGCGTCATAACATCCACCAGGGCATTGCCCATTCCAAGCACTTTTGTCATAATTTCAGGTGGTTTAAATAATTGTACAAATATATTGGATATTTCATTTTATCCTATTATTTTCGCAGGGCAAAAAAATGAGGGGATTCCCTGACGTAATCATTACAAAACATTCCTCAGTAGCTCAGTTGGTTAGAGCATCTGACTGTTAATCAGAGGGTCGCTGGTTCGAGTCCAGCCTGGGGAGCCATAAAAATTAACAGTTGTGTTCAATCAATGAGTACAACTGTTTTTTTATTGCACAAGATTTGCATAAAACCTGCATGGTCTTTCATGAATGCAATCTGCAGTATATTATAAAAGGTATTTCGGGAACTAAAGAAATTATTAAGGGGAGTACCCTATTAAATGGAATCTATTCCATTGAATTATCAGGGCAAAGGAATGGCCGATGTAAGATTATTATTAAATGAATCGTCAACAACTATCTTCAATTGCAACTCAGGTTATTCATACATTATTGAATCTTTGCTTTTATCTTGGCTGGCTTTGCGCACGCCGGTGAGATTTTGGGCTATTTAAAAATCCACCATTGCTAACAAAACGCATATCTTCAATGGTATAAAAAGCCTTTGGATTAAATTCCCTGATAAGGGCTACCACTTCCCTGATCGCTTTCCTTTTGAGTATAATAAATAAAATGCCTACTTCGCCATCCTTCCCCCACCCTTCAGAGGAGGTTACGGGATATCCATGGTCACGTAAAGTTTCGATAAGCCGGTTCGCATCAGCCCGCGTTATCACCCGGACCAGTTCGTATCCAAGTGCAAGTTTTTCCTCAATCCTCATTCCAATATAGGTTCCCATGGCAAATCCACCAGCATAACCGATATAGGTAGTCCAGTTATCAAGGTTTGCCATGATCCTGGTAATGGCTATAAGCCATATCAGAACCTGGAAAAATCCGATATAAGGAGCGTATTTTCTATATCCTTTGGTCACCATAATAACCCGGACCGTATCGAGCGATACATCCACAATACGGGCCAGGAGTATCAGGACAGGAAGTATAATATAATCAAACCAGAGTGTGTCCATCATCAATATTATTTAAAGATATTATTCCATTTCCTTGGCTGGCGGGATTTCCAGCTTCCGGCATGGTACAGGTAACTAACAATCAGAGGCAATACTGTTGTGGCTTCGGCATATACCATCTGTTCGTATACCGTTTCTATTTTACCCCACGAAGAAGCTTCTTTCAAGGTCGAACTCGAACAGGCACCATCACGCACATCTGCCACGGTTATCTGGACTGCATATTTATGCATCTCCACAGCTTTGCCCAGCATTTCTGCACAGACCACCGTATCCTGTGCAAAGTTCTTTGGCACCCCTCCTCCGATCATGAAAAGCCCGCTCCTTGGTGCTTCCATTTTTATCATTGTAAGCTCCCTGAAATCCCTGACTGAATCGATGGAAACATGGTTTTCCGGATT
>CAYZEZ010000162.1:0-11207 GCA_964477295.1 uncultured Bacteroides sp.
GTCAGGGCGGGTGTCATTCCGTCCCGCTGTGCCCCCCGAGCACTCGGGGGGGAGTTCTCGGGATCGGAATCTGATTCAGAATCAAGTAAATCCTGAAATGAATTCAGGATGACAGTTGAAGTCATCCTGAGCTTGTCTCAGGATCTTCTTTTATATATTCAAGAAATTCTCTTCCGAAATTCTCCCCGAATAATTCCAGTTCTGCGGATTGGTCTTTATCGGGATAAAACTTAGTGGCCAGCCCCTGCAAAACGATTTCCAGTTTCAGGTTCTTTAGCAGTTCTTCAATTATATGGACAGCTTCTCCGCTCCAGCCGTATGAGCCGAATGTAGCGGCTGGTTTACCCTTATCCCGTACCGGATTTATTACGGCAAACATACGATAAACAGGTAGCAGGGTATTCCTGTTAATTGTGGGGGATCCGATCAGTAACCCGGAAGATCTGACAATTTTTTCTTCCAGGTCGCCAAGGCTTATATGTTCAATATCCACAACATCAGTTTCAATGCTGCCGGCTTTCATAATGCCTCTTGCAATGATATGTGCCATCTCTTCAGTATAACCATACGCCGATACGTAGGTGATCAATACCCTGTTGGACGTTGATCCGGTGGTTTCAACGTATTCACTGGCATATTGCCTGGAAAGGTTAACGATCTCTTTCCATGTAGATCGTAGTATGGGACCATGGCCCGGGCAAATGCACTGAATATCAAGAGGTTTTATTTTTTCTATGGCCTTTAGTAAAAACCTGCTGTAAGGTTTCAGGATCACATCGAAATAATACTTAAAGGCTTCAGAATAATCACTAACGCGGTCATCAAACATGCGCTCATCGCAGTAATGTGCCCCGAAAGAATCGCATGTGAACAATAACCGGTCTTCTTCCAGGTAAGTATATATACTATCGGGCCAATGCAGGTTGGCCGCACCTATGAATGTCAGCGTTTTATCGCCCAGCGAGAGCTGGTCACCGTCCTTGACCTTCATCTTTTCAAAGGGCCTGTCAATCATTTCACCCAGGTAATTCAATGCCTGGCCACTGCCAACAACAACCAGCTCCGGGTTCTTTTCAAGCAAGGCAGCAAGGCATCCCGAATGATCGGGTTCAGTGTGGTTGCAAACAACATACCGGATTTTATCAAGGGAAGTTAGCGACCGGAGGTTATTCAGGTATTCCTCTGAAAAGGTGCCCTTGGCTGTATCAATAAGAGCTTTTTTCTCTGCATCGACCAGGTAGGAGTTGTAAGTGGTCCCGAAGGTAGTTTCCATCACAATGTCGAAGGTCACCAGGTCTTCATCCAGGATTCCGGTCCAGTATACTGAATCTGTGATTTTTAAAGGGGTAATTTGCTTCATGGCAATGAAATTTATTGCCATAAAGGTAGTAGGATGAAAAAAAATAACCGCAATCGGCACCATTTATTTTAAGTGCCCGTTGCGGTTATCTGTTAAAAAGTTAAATGACTATTTTTTCTCGTCGCATTTCATTTTTGTATCGCAGCACTTGCCTTTTTCCTCACAACACCCTTTTTTGTCCTTCTTCTTTTCTTCCTTCTTTTTCTTAGGGTCATCGATTTTTTTAGTCAGTTCAATCTGATTTGTCCTGGTAGCTGCAAAAGCAGGAGTTGCAGAAACGCCGATAAATGCAACAAATACGAATAATAAGAGTAATTTTTTCATGACTTACGTTTTAAAAGTTATAATCTAATCAACTTCACTGAACCAAATATAACAATATACATCAGAAATCGATGTTAATGGGATGTTAAATACGATTTAATAATCTTAATTATTTTAATCGTGCGATTGGGGAGAGGCATCCTTTGACTTCATCGCCAAGGCAAACAGTTGCTTTGAAACGAAGAGGGAGGAAAATGTCAACACGGGATCCGAACCTGATAAAACCAAGCTCATCTCCCTGTGAAATTACCCGGTCCTTCTTCGCATAGCAGACAATCCTTCTGGCTACTGCACCTGCGATCTGGCGGACAAGGATCCTACCATGACCGGGATGTTCAATTAGGATACTGTTCCGTTCATTTTTTATGGATGACTTGGGATGCCTGGCTACAAGGTATCTGCCGGGATGATATTGATAATCAACGATGTTTCCTGAAATTGGGAACCAGTTAATGTGAACATTCCAGATCGACATGAATATTGAAACCTGGATACATTTTTCCTTCATAAAATCATTCTCTTCTACTATCTCAACCGCCACCACCTTTCCATCTGCAGGGGCATAAATAACACTCTCATCTTTAATTAATTGCCTGACTGGTTTCCTGAAAAAGAGGACAAGGAAAGCAATTACGGCCAATGAACAAAAAAGGAAGATCAGGGGAAAAATTATGGATAAGAAAAATACATTTACCAGAACATTCAGTATAATCAGTAATAACAGTATGGGAATCAATATTTTAAAGCCTTCTTTGTGAATCATCTGGTGACGTATAAATTACAGAATTTCTATAATTTTCAAATAAAGGTAAACAAAAGGTATCGACAACAACACCGAGTCAATCCTGTCAAGCACTCCTCCATGTCCCGGAAGTAGATTCCCGCTATCCTTAACTCCTGCCATTCTTTTCATTCCCGATTCAACCATATCGCCCAATGTGCCGAACAGGACAATGATGGTCGCCATCATTATCCATTGCAACGGCGATAATACCGGTAAGAATATGCTGAGGAGATATGCTGTTCCGGCTGAAATGACCCATCCGCCGAAAAAGCCTTCCCATGATTTGCCGGGGGATATTCTTTCAAGCATAATATGGCGTCCGGCCATACTGCCAGTAATGTAGGCTCCTGTATCATAAAGCCAGAGCAGAATAAAAAATCCCAGGATAAGTTCCGGATCATAGGAATGACTGGTACCTGTTTGATATCCAAGATACATCAGTAATGAAAGAGGCAGGGAAAGATATACAATACCGGAAAGGGAGGCTGTTATATTCAGTGTAAACATCTCTTTGTTCCTGAATAATTCTGCAAAAAACGCAAGAAAAGGCAGGAGCAGGAAGGCAAAAAAGCAGGGACCCGGGATAAGATTTTCAATATACAGGTAATTTCCAATAATAACAGCCTGTCCTGTCAGGATGGATAAAATAACCTGAGGTTCGGCTTTGCTTGAATTTAAAAGCCTGAAAAACTCAATTATACTTAGGATGTAAAGCAGGGATATAAGAAAAAGAAAAGTAAGCGGATGCAGCCAGGTACTGAAAACAACCACAATGACAAAGATGATTCCGGTAATACTTCTTTTAAAGAAGGGTTTCACTTTTCAAATTCTTCGACCAGCATTTTAGCCTTCAGGATGTGGTCACGTTTAACATATAATTCAACATCTCCAAACTTATAGGTAGAATCCTGTTTGTTGATGATGATCGACTCAATATTATGGTCACTCAGGACCTCCTTCAGGATTTCGGCTTGGTATAATTGATTCGTAGAATATACCACTACCCAGTCTTTTTCCATATAAAAGTATCAACTAATATTATGCTCTTATATTTTCTGCAGTGTCACTATCGGTATCTTTTCCCCGAATGACTGGTCCATTATCAGCTTTCTTTGCAGAAGCCCTGGAGGCAATTGCCCTTGAAGGCTTTTTGGATGTAGTTGTTTTACTCTGTTTTTTGATTAATTCAGTCTTCTCAACTTTAAAAGGCCGTTTTCCAAAGATCTTTTCAAGGTCTTCCGAGAAGATCACCTCATTTTCGAGTAAAAGTTCACCCAGTTTTGTCAAACCTTCTCTGTTTTCTTTCAAAATCCTGAGGGCTCTTACATATTGTTCTTCAACTATTTTATTTACTTCTTCATCTATCGTCTCGGCAGTCTTCTCTGAATAGGGTTTGTTAAAGTTGTATTCGGCCTGTCCCGTTGAATCATAAAAACTGATGTTTCCCAGTTTATCACTCATCCCAAAATATGACACCATGGCATAGGCTTGCTTGGTGACCCTTTCCAGATCATTAAGCGCCCCGGTAGAGATTCTATTGAAATTTATTTGTTCTGATGCCCGTCCACCCAGTGCTGAACACATCTCGTCGAACAATTGTTCTGTTGTTGTTATTTGTCTTTCTTCGGGCAAATACCAGGCTGCCCCCAGGGCCCTTCCTCTTGGAATGATGGTCACCTTGACAAGCGGGTTGGCATGTTCAAGAAGCCAGCTAACTGTGGCATGGCCAGCTTCATGATACGCAATGCTCCTTTTTTCCTCAACTGAGATGATCTTATTTTTCTTTTCCATGCCTCCGATGATACGGTCCACTGCATCAAGAAAGTCCTGCCTTTCAACCTGCTTTTTATTATTCCTGGCAGCAATAAGAGCAGATTCATTACAAACATTGGCAATATCTGCCCCGCTGAACCCGGGTGTCTGTTTAGCCAGGAATTCAATATCCAGTTTTTTATCCAGTTTAAGCGGTCTGAGGTGAACATCGAAAATTTCTTTCCGTTCTTTCACATCCGGAAGTTCGACATGGATCTGCCTGTCGAACCGGCCTGCCCTGAGCAAAGCCCTGTCAAGAATATCAGCTCTGTTAGTGGCTGCAATTATGATCACTCCACTGTTTGTATCGAATCCATCCATCTCCGTCAGCAGCTGGTTAAGGGTATTTTCACGTTCATCATTGGCTCCGAAATTGGGGTTCCGGCCACGCGCACGGCCAACTGCATCAATTTCATCGATAAAGACAATACAGGGGGCTTTTTCTTTTGCCTGCTTGAACAGGTCACGAACCCTGGAAGCACCTACACCAACAAACATCTCAACGAAATCAGAACCGGAAATAGAAAAGAAGGGCACATTGGCTTCCCCGGCTACAGCCTTGGCCAGCAATGTTTTTCCGGTTCCGGGAGGCCCTACAAGTAAGGCTCCCTTGGGGATTTTACCACCCAGGTCAGTATATTTCTTGGGATGTTTCAGAAAGTCAACGATCTCTTTAACCTCCATTTTGGCTTCTTCGAGTCCGGCAACATCTTTAAAATCAGTTTTCACATGAGCATCTTTGTCAAAAATGCGTGCTTTGGATTTGCCGACACTGAAGATATTTCCCGCGCCACCGCCTCCATGTCCGCCGCCACTCATTCTCCTGAAAATGAATAGCCAGATGGCAATAAGTATAAACAATGGAATAAGCCAACCGACCAGGTCCCCAAAAATATTTCTTCGCGTTTCATACGATACGTTCACAATCTCATCCTGGGGAAAGTCTGCCTGTGCTTCCGCCAGGCGTTGTTCAAAGATATCAACCGAACCTATAGTAAAATAGAACTGGGGCCCGGTATTGGGTATCGGGCTGAATCCACGGCTTTCGGTATCTTTATATTTGCCTGAAGAAAGGCGATCTTTCTTAATATAAACTTCAGCCCTTTCCTTGTTTACCACAACCAGGCGCTCAACATCATAATTATTGAGCATTTCATTCTCAAATCGCTGCCAGGAAATCTCCTCGGCTTTGCTACCCATGCTCATGAGGTAGGTGCCAATGATGGCTATTCCAATGATCCCGTAAATCCAGTAGATATTAAACTTTGGCCTTGGATTCTGGCCCCCGGAAGGATTTGGTTTTGAATCATTTTTTTTCTTTTGTTTATTTTCATTCATATCAACATCAATTTATCTTATTCAACTTCTCCGATCTGACTTATTGTCCCATCTGCCCATAGCGCTTCAAGTTTATAGTGTTCCCGCATATCTTTTTGAAAGATATGCACAACCACCGAGCTAAAGTCCAGAAGTATCCATTGTGCATTTTCGTATCCTTCACGATGATATACCTTCTCATCCAGTGTTTGCTTTACTTTAATTTCTATATTTTCAGCAATAGCTTTAGCTTGTATGCCCGAGTCACCATCGGTGATGATAAAAAAATCGCAAACAGAATGGTTAATTTCTGTCAGGTCTATAATGACTATTTGATTTCCTTTTTTTTCCTGGATGCTCTCTATAATTCTTTCCCTTAGCTCCTCCGAATCTCGTTCAGTGTTTTTTGTCATTCAGTCAATTTAGTGCAAAATTAATCATTTTAGTGTATACCCCGGATATTGACTCAATCAAATGGTATGCCACGAAGAATTGGTTATCTCTATAAATTAAACAGGAATTTACGAAATTTGTTTAAACTAAAGTTAAAAAGCAAACCGATGAGATTTAACCAGGAAAATTCAGAACACATATTTTTTGAGCGGCTGGACTCTACCAATGAATATATGCAGAATGTTTTAAGGCATAAAAATTTATCTGAAGGAACGGTAGTCTGGACCAACTTTCAAACCCATGGTAAGGGCCACGATAAAAACATATGGGAAAGCGATGAGGGTAAAAATCTGTTAATGAGCATATTGCTGAAGCCTAACGCCTTTGATGCAGCTGACCAGTTTCAGATTTCAAGGGTAATAAGCCTGGCCCTTGTTGATCTGATTAAGAAATATTGTAAGCCGGTTTCCATAAAATGGCCAAATGATATTCTGGTTGGTAAGAAGAAGATTGCAGGGATCCTGATTGAAAATACCATCCTTAATGGTAAAATAAGTGAATCAATTGCAGGAATAGGTCTGAACATAAATCAGGTTAATTTTCCTGTTTATATTCCAGATCCGACTTCGCTTAAAAAAGAAGCAGGGTGCCAATTTGACATACTAAATATTTTGAATGACCTGATACATCATATTGAAGAACGGTATTCCAGCCTGCTGAAAATGGAGACTCCTGACTTAAAGAAAGCTTATGAAGATGTACTTTTTGGATATAATAGATTACTCGATTTTGAAGAAACCGGCCGGCCGTTTTCGGCTAAGATCGTCGGGGTAGGTTCAGGGGGACAATTGAAGCTGGAAATGACTGGCGGGGAGATCAGGCAATTTGGATTTAAAGAAGTGTCGTATAAGTTTTAGAAATCCATTTTCTCCGCCTGGTCGACCAGCATATCGACAAAGTTTTGCAAAGGACTTTTTACCATAGCTGCCATTACAGGATTTACATCCACATCAATAGTGATTTTTATTCTTGAATCGTTTTCTCCAACATTTTTAATCTGGATCCATAGCCGGAAGGGCAGGGGCGTAGTCTCATCGCTTGTAATTTTAATAAGCTTATAAGGTTCTTTTTCAATTATTTTAAGCCCTGCCTGACCTATGCCTTCTACCTTGAATTTGCATGAATCCTCGGTGGATTCCCAATCTTTAACCTTATCGGCAGGGACCAGGTTCTGAAAATTGTTAAAATCAGATAAAAAATTAAAGATCTTTTCTTCAGATGACTTAATAATCCCTGTTCGACTCTCAATCTTTGACATGAAACCTGATTTATGATTTAATTATTCTTCCACACCCACCACCCACACTCCCGTCACTCGTCACTCATCACTCTTCACTTCTTCCCCCAGGATCCTGGATCAGTCCTCCACTCCATTAATGTGCTTAGATATTCCGAACGTATATATCCCGACTCGATCCCATGACTCACAAGGTTTTCATAATCACCCAACGTGTACAGCGCCACCCCGGCCTTCTTAAAACTCTCCTCAGAAACAGGGAATCCGTAGGTGAAAATGGCCACCATTCCCAATACATCCAGACCTTCACTCCTGAGCGATTCAACTGCCCGTAAACTGCTCCCACCGGTTGATATAAGGTCTTCGACAACTACAACCGATTTTCCGACCCCCGGATCTCCTTCAATGAGTTTACCTGTCCCATGTTCCTTGGCAGACGATCTTACATAAATAAATGGAAGACCAAGGGTTTCGGCAACCAGGGCACCATGAGCAATAGCTCCCGTGGCAACACCGGCAACGATATCAGGCGGATCAAAATGATCCTTTATTAATTGCGACAGGCTTGTCCTGATAAAATTTCTTATTTCAGGGTAAGAGAGTGTTTTGCGGTTATCACAATAGATAGGCGATTTCCAACCTGAAGCCCATGTAAAAGGTTTTGCTGGATTAATGATAATTGCTTTACTTTGTAATAGTGACCGGGAAAGTTGATCTGAAAATTTCATATTCGCAAATGTATAAAGTTTTTTTTAAGGACCGAGTAATATACCTTCATGACGATATAGCTGAGATATCAGAAATGCAAAATGATTATATCGGTGCATATGGTGGCTACCAGGATATGAAGGCCCAGCTGGATACTTTTTTTGGTTCGGCAGATAATAAAGACCTTTTCATTTATCACAACGACCTGGATGAGCTCTACAATAGCTTTAAATCATATTTTCGGTTTATACCTGCCGCCGGAGGATTGGTCAGAAATGAGAAAAGTGAAAACCTTATCATTTTCCGCCGTGGGAAATGGGACCTGCCAAAAGGGAAAGCAGACAAAGGAGAGAAACCGGAACAAACTGCCATCAGAGAGGTTGAAGAGGAATGCCTTATCAGGGGAGTAAAAATTAAAAGGTTTATTACATCCACGTATCATATCTATTATATAAAAGAAGAAATTGTATTGAAAAAAACCGATTGGTTTGAGATGAGGTACACCGGCAAGCAAAATCCTGAACCCTATGAACAAGAAGATATTACAGGGTTTCAATGGCTCCCGGACGATCAGCTTAATACAATTGAAGTCAATACGTATCCCTCCGTTTTAGAGGTGTTAAGTACCTGCCTGCAAGATTAAAATTCATTTCTCGACCTCAGAATATTAAACATAAAACCTTCAAAGCCTTCAGCAGGTGAGGTGGCAGGAGAAGCCATCAGCGTACCGTCTTTATCAATCAGGAAATAGGTAGGATATCCTTTAATGTCATAATCGTTAAGGATATCCGGATTGTTCGAATAATGCAGGAATGTCCAGCTGTAATTGTTTGACTCAACCAGGTTGCGCATGGTCTCAAAACTGTCATCAATAAGAATGGTTACAATCTTCAGGTATTTTTCATACCTGCTGTTCATGTCTTTCAGTAATTCAAATTCCTTTATGCAGGCATAACTGAATGAATTACAAAATCCGAGGTATACGTATTGTCCCTGAAAATCTTTAAGGCTGATCAATGTGCTGTCGTGATTATACAATTCAAATGGCGGTGGTTTAAATCCTATGGCTAATTTTGTGATTTCGTATTTGATGTCGGAAAGGATCATGCGATGAAATTCAATTTCGGTTTCAGCGCTTATAGAGTCCATTAACATGATGATGGAGCTTTTTGAAAATCGTTCATTATAAAAAGCATCATAAAGGGCTTTGATTATAACCAGCTCCTGCATAGCTTCATCTGACAGGGATTTGTCTTTCTTTATCAGGTTCCGGAGTTTATCGAGGCTGCGTTCACGGTTAACAACCGAATACAGGTTTGATTCCGGATTTTCTGTCATATAGAATTCAAAATAGTCAGTGAAAATCTCATTGAACAATTCCATAAAAGCAGGATTGTATTGAAGAAAAGGACGCCCACTGAAATAATCATCAATGATAATCCTGTTTCCCCTCTGGGCTGCATGATGCTCCAGGAGTCCTGTCCTGTACTCCATGTATTCCCTGAAGTAGGGCTGATCGTATTCGCTGAAGGGTTCATTTAAATCAGCAATTACCTTATCAATCTCCTTGCGGTCGGGCTGATAAGCAATAGCATTAATTACATATTTGTAATAATAGGGATAGAATGAATCATTAAAAGTTCGGATCAGGAAGTTCAATTCTTCCCCCGCATCAGGCAGTTCCTGGTTTTTGCCTGATCCGGTTAATTTTACCACAAGGTGTATGGAGATATTTTCAAAATAGGGATTCATCGCTTCGGCTTCTGTCTTTTTCCTTTTCTGGGGTAGTTTTAATTCGTAATTGTAACCCGGTTCGGCATAAAAATAGCAATTGTATATACCCAGGTTAGTGAAGATCAACCTGGTATTATTAATATCTAATGTGCACTCGAAATCCCCCGAATCGCTTACAACGCATGTTCCTAACTCTATCTCCCTGAAAGAGATCATGTTTGAATAGGAACGGAAGGTAATTTTTTCGCCTGCATAGGAAGGGGCATTACCGGATATTCTTGTAGTTTCTGAATTAGCCCTGGATCCAAATCCAAACATCACCAGGGTAAGGAAGATATATTTTATCGGGAAGGAAGAGATTTTCATTTTATAAATACTTTTTCAGGTCAATTTTTGCTGGTAAAAACTTTCTTGCGTCTCCGCCATATCGAATGATTTCCCTCACAATGGTGGAGTTGATAGGAGTATGTTCGGGAAGTGTCAGGAGAAATACCGATTCAACTTCGGTATACATCGATTTATTCAACTGGGCAATGGCTCTTTCATATTCAAAATCGGCTGAGGTCCTCAGTCCGCGCAAAAGGTATGTGGCACCAATTTTTTTACAAAAGTCGACTGTTAAACCCTCGTATTCGTTGACCCTGATCTTTTCGTCCTCAGCGAATACTTCCCGGATCATTTGCTTTCTTTTCTCCAGTGTAAAAAAGTTTTGTTTCAGGGTATTCTTTCCAATGGCAATTACAATTGCATCGAATAAAGGCATTGCCCGCCTTACAATCGATTCATGCCCGATTGTAAAGGGATCGAATGAACCGGCGAATACTGCAGTTTTTGACATTTTAGTTAGCTAGTTGGTTAAATACAGACTATCCTGATCACAAAGATACGTTTAATCGTCCTCAAGTCCTCAGCACGCAAGTTTTCTTATTCCTCTTATGCACCCACACACCCACGATTGCCGGTTCGCACAGTGCCACAGTCACAACCTTTCTTGCGAATGCGAACCATTTGCTTATCTGCGAATGCTTCTCATGTGACGATTCACGAAATTTCCTTTTCCGTTCGTGAACTGACAAACAGAACATTTCCAATATTCTCATACCCGGTAAAAATATTAATGCCTTCGGCTTTAATCAACTCATTCCGGAATCCGACGATGGTCAGGTCCGCATCGATCGAACGGGCAGAAATGATCTCTTTCGGACTGATATCCGTTTCGACTGGGACCAGTGAAACATTGGTTCTCGAGATAGGAAGCCGGCCGGAAACGATCAACGACATGAATTCATCCTGCTTCTTTTCCAGTTCACTGGCCGGGAACATGGCAAATATTTTTATTTGCCCCTTTTTCCATTCGGGATGGCCAAGGATAATATATGCAAGCAGGATCATCAGGTTGCCATTCTCATAATCGAGCGCTGATATCCAGACATGTATATCTTTCTTGTATCCGAATCCTTTATAGGAAGTATTAAGCA
>CAYZEZ010000163.1:0-559 GCA_964477295.1 uncultured Bacteroides sp.
ATATCATCGTTGGGAATACACTTTTATACGGTGCAACCAGTGGTGAAGTTTATATCCAGGGGATAAGCGGTGAACGGTTTTGTGTCAGGAACAGTGGGGCGATTGCTGTGGTTGAGGGCGCAGGTGATCATTGTTGTGAATACATGACTGGAGGAAGAACAGTTGTACTGGGTCCTACGGGACGCAATTTTGCAGCCGGTATGAGTGGAGGAATTGCCTACGTTTTAAATGAGCTGCGCAATTTTGATTACTACTGTAATATGGGTATGGTTGAACTTTCACTGGTAGAGGATTTATCTGATATTAGTGAACTTAAAAATTTGATTACCGATCATTTAAGATATACCGGAAGTGCAAAGGCAAAGAAAATCCTGGATAGCTGGGAAGAATACCTGCCGCAGTTTATCAAGGTCATACCTTATGAATACAAAGCAGTGATGGAAGAAGAAAAACTTAAAGAACTGAGAAAGAAGATTGAGCAGGTTGAAACGGATGTGGAGAATCTGCAGTGAGTCGTGATATACGAAGCGATAGCGAACAGTCGCGAGACATGTCATGT
>CAYZEZ010000163.1:569-2167 GCA_964477295.1 uncultured Bacteroides sp.
CATTAAAGGTCAAACTAAGAACTAAGAACTAAGAACTAAGAACTAAGAGCTTTTAAAAGATGGGAGATCCAAGAGGTTTTATGAAAGTGCCGAGGAAAGAAGCTGGCAACAGACCAGTTACTGACAGGGTCCTTGATTTTGGTGAGGTAGAGCAAACCTTAAATACAGAAGACCGGAAATTACAAGCTTCCAGGTGTATGGATTGTGGAATTCCTTTTTGCCATTGGGCTTGTCCTGTGATCAATATCATTCCCGAATGGCAGGACCATTTGCACAAAGGGAACTGGAAGAAAGCAATTGAACTATTGCATGCCACTAATAATTTCCCTGAGTTTACAGGAAGGATATGTCCCGCACCATGTGAGGATGCCTGTGTGCTTACCCTGCATGAAGCACCGGTTACAATACGGGAAAATGAAGCTGCCATCACCGAGAGAGCCTTCCTGGAAGGATATATTCAACCACAACCCCCGTTACAAAGAACAGGGAAAAGAGTAGCTGTCATTGGCTCCGGACCGGCAGGAATGGCGTGTGGGGATCTATTGAATAAATGGGGACATGAAGTTGTAATTTATGAAAAAGAAGATGCTCCGGGAGGATTGATAAGATATGGTATCCCTGATTTCAAGTTGAACAAAAGCCTTATCGATCGCCGGGTTGATGTCCTTGTTAAGGAAGGACTCAAATTTGAATTAAACAAGGAGGTTGGAAGGGATATTGATCCGGCGCAGTTATTAAAGGATTATGATGCTGTTTGTCTGGCCATTGGTGCGGAACATCCGAGGGATATGGGGATAGATGGCAGGGATCTGGAAGGTATCTATTTTGCAATGGATTTTCTAAGGCAACAAAATAAAATCATGCGTGGAATGGAAATCCCCTATGATTACCTGATCAATTCAAAGGACAAGCGGGTGATAGTAATCGGTGGCGGAGATACCGGTTCTGATTGTGTTGGAACAGCTATCCGACAGGGTGCCAGTAAGGTTACCCAGATAGAGATCCTCCCGATGCCTCCGGAAGTTATCGGAAAAATAAATCCAAACTGGCCGGATTACCCCGGTGTCCTGAAAACCTCAACATCTCATCAAGAGGGTTGTGAGAGGCGCTGGAGTTTGTCAACACGGAGGTTCCTGGGGATGCAAAGGCAGGTTACCGGAATTGAACTTGTTGAGGTGGAATGGGAGAAAGACGATTCAGGCAGGTGGAGCATGAGAGAAAAACTGGATACCATTGAAATCCTTAAGGCAGATATCGTTCTGCTGGCAATGGGATTCTTACACCCGGTACAGGAAGGACTATTAAGTAAAATAAAGCCCACCCTTGATAACAAAAAGAATGTGAAAACAGATCAGGGTCTCAGTACCAGTATTCCAAAGGTTTTTGCTGCAGGGGATGTTACAATGGGAGCCAGTCTTGTTGTTAAAGCAATTTACAGCGGAAGGAAAGCAGCTGAGTCTATAGATAAGTTTCTGAACCAATTGTAGTTAAGAGTCTATGAGCCTCGTACCTCGAACCTCGTACCTCGTACCTCGTACCTCGTACCTCGTACCTCGAACCTCATACCTCGAACCTCGTACCCTCCTCCTAATCCAAGC
>CAYZEZ010000163.1:2267-11120 GCA_964477295.1 uncultured Bacteroides sp.
ACCTCGTACCTCGAACCTCATACCTCGAACCTCGTACCCTCCTCCTAATCCAAGCCAAACTCGTCTATTGATTCTTTACTAAAGATCTCCTTTTGCTCTTTTTTATCGAAAAGGAAATTTTCCATTACAAGGTAATCCATCTCAGTCCTCATAAAGCATCTGTAAGCATCTTCGGGTGTGCAGACTATAGGTTCACCGCGGACGTTGAAGCTGGTATTTACAATTACCGCATAGCCGGTAAGTTTCTTATAATCATTGATCAATTCCCAGTACCTGGGATTGGTATTACGGTTAATGCTTTGCACCCTGGCAGAATAATCGATATGAGTTACTGCAGGTATATCAGAACGCTGAAAATAAAGTTTGTCCCTGAGAGGGAGTTGATGATAACCTTGGGGCTTTGGATTCCACCTGTTCTCTTTGACCGGTACAACCAGCATCATATAGGGCGAAGGCTGGTCGAGGTCGAAATATTCACTTATATCTTCTTCGAGAACTGTAGGAGCAAAAGGGCGAAAACCTTCCCTGAATTTGATTTTCAGGTTCATTTTCTTCTGCATTTCAGGATTTCTGGCATCTCCCAGTATACTTCTGTTGCCCAATGCCCTGGGTCCATATTCCATCCGGTCCTGAAACCATCCGACAACTGCTCCTTCACTTAGGCGTTTTGCAACCAGACCGGATAATGTAGAAAAATCAGTAAAGTGCTGATATACAGCATTATATTTGCTTGCAGTTGCGGCTATTTGAAGATGATTAAAGGCCGGACCGAGGTAAGCTCCATTCATTGCGTCGGCCTGGTTTTCTACCCTGCGTTCTTTGCCCTTCCAGATATGCCATGCTGCCAGGGCTGCACCCAGTGCACCACCTGCATCTCCTGCTGCAGGTTGTATCCAGATATCGTCAAACATGCCTGATTTAAGTAATTTCCCATTAGCCACACTATTCAGGGCAACCCCTCCTGCAAGAACAAGGTAGTTTGATTGTGTAAGTTTTTTAAGGTTTCCAGCCACCCTGAAAATGATCTCTTCAAGTACCTCCTGAACGGCCAGCGCCATATTCATGTATTCTGAAGTAAGTTCGGATTCAGGTTTTCTGGGTGAGAACCCAAAAAGATCTGTCCATTTTTTATCGTGAGTCATCCTCAGTCCTGTAGCAAATTTGAAATATTTCATATTCATCAGCAAGGAGCCATCTTCCCTTACGTCAACCAGGTTTTCCAGGATCTTTCTCTTAATTTCTTCTTTTTGGTCTGATTGTGGATCGCCATATGGTGCCAGTCCCATAAGCTTATATTCCCCGCTGTTCACCCTGAATCCGCAGTAATAAGTAACTGCCGAATAAAACAGGCCCAGAGAATGTGGAAAATGCAGTTCACTCAGGATACTGATCTGATTAGCATTCCCGTGACATAAAGTTGTGGTGGCCCATTCTCCCACACCATCAATTGTAAGGATGGCGGATTCATTAAATGGAGAAGGATAAAATGCGCTGGCTGCATGCGATAGATGATGTTCGGGAAATAAAAGCGGGATCCTTGCAGAGCCAAAATTCTTCAATTCGTCTCTGAGGAGCTTTTTCATAAACAGTTTTTCCTTTATCCACACAGGGATTGCGGACAGGAAACTGGAAAGTCCCTGTGGCACAAATGCATGGTACGTTTCCAGTAACCTTTCAAATTTAATATATGGCTTGTCATAAAACGCAATGGCATCGAGATCATCATAGGCAATCCCGGATTCATTTAATACATATGTGATGGCATTAATCGGGAAGGATGAATCGTGTTTTTTACGCGTAAACCTTTCTTCCTGGGCAGCAGCGATGATATCCCCGTTGCATATAATAGCAGCTGCGCTGTCGTGATAAAATGCTGAAATACCAAGTATCGTATCAGACATGAGAGACCTGTGTTAAAATATGGTGTAAATAAATGGGGCTATCGCAGAACCACTGGATACAACTATCAGGACAGCGAAGATGAGCAGAATAATAATTAGTGGCAGCAGCCAGAATTTTTTCCTGACTTTTAAAAAATCCCATAAATCCCTTAAGAATTCCATTTGGTTGCTATTAAAAAGGTTTTTCTAAATCGGCTTTGCTATATGTGTGATCCCTGTAATTCATGACTGATTCCACGGATCGCTTAAATTCATTGAGTCTCAGGTTATCCTTACCCGACAATTTTCGTGTCAAACCCACAGGCAGTACAATGATAATATATACAATGGTCAATAAAATCCGGGAAACAATTTCACCCAGGAGACCTGAAAAACCAAACCAGAATACGGCAAAAGGATAATAGAACCTGGGCACAATCATATTGATTACCAGTATAGGAACAGCCAGTTTGTAGAATAGTTCATTATCAGTTAATATCCCTGTAATCAACATGATCAATACAACTGCCATACCGGCATCATTGCATTGTTTCCTCGACATTTTTAATGAAAAATGTTTTTTCATCATGGATATCTGAATAAAATTCGGAGCAAAGTAAATAAAAATAAACTACTAAATATCAATTTTATTTTTTCCTGTTTTTAGAAATTTTCCATTAATTCTTTGCTGTTTATTTGAATTTGTAATTTTTGTTTCTATTTTAGTACCGGATTATAAGCAAACAGATGCGAATATATCTGAATACAACAAGTTGGTGCTGGCGTTGGTCCTGGCAAAGATTCCGGGATCTGTTGTAGTCGATATGTAAGTATTCGAAAAAAAATAGATAAAATACAGGGCATGTTGGTTACAACGTGCCCTTTTTATATGCCCATTTTTAACCTTTAATTTTTATATAATCATGAGCAAAACTTTTAAGGTATTTTTATCAGAAGAGGATATACCGAAGCAATGGTATAACCTGGCAGTTGATCTGCCAACACCACTTCAGCCCCCGTTGGGGCCGGATGGTAACCCTATCGGGCCGGAAATGCTGGCTCCTGTTTTTCCGATGAACCTCATTGAGCAGGAAGTAAGCACTGAACGCTGGATCGATATTCCGGAACCGGTACTTGAGCTTTTGTACAGATGGAGGCCATCACCCCTATACAGGGCATATCACCTTGAAAAGGCATTGGGAACACCCGCGAGGATCTATTATAAGAATGAAGCAGTATCCCCTGCAGGTAGCCATAAACCCAATACAGCCGTGGCCCAGGCTTATTACAATAAGGAATTTGGAATAAAAAGAATGACCACCGAAACAGGAGCGGGTCAATGGGGCAGTGCCCTTGCTTTTGCCTGTGCACTGCTTGGCATTGAATGCAAGGTATGGATGGTAAGGGTAAGCTTCGACCAGAAACCATTAAGGAAAATGATGATGAATACCTGGGGAGCTACCTGTGTTGCCAGCCCGAGTAACGAAACTAAGGCAGGACGGGATATTCTGGCTAAAGATCCGGATACCCCCGGTAGTCTTGGAATAGCTATCAGCGAAGCAATTGAAGCTGCGATTACCGATAAGACGGGACAGACACGTTATTCACTGGGTAGTGTCCTGAATCACGTATTATTACATCAAACCATCATTGGTCTGGAAGCTAAAAAGCAGCTTAAAATGTTCAATGAAAAGAATGTGGATGTGGTCATCGGATGTGCCGGAGGTGGAAGTAATTTTGCAGGATTGTCCTTCCCTTTTGTATACGATAAAATTCACGGATCGGAAATTGATATCATTCCTGTCGAACCGGCATCCTGTCCGACCTTAACAAGGGCCCCGTTCCTTTATGACCATGGCGATGTAGCCAGTATGACGCCGCTGCTTCCTATGTTTACCCTGGGGCATGAGTTCATTCCTCCTCCAATACATGCAGGTGGGTTGCGCTATCATGGCATTGCACCACTCATCAGTGCTGCCGCTATTGATGGATTAATAGCTCCCAGGGCCCTTCATCAACTGGAATGTTATGAAGCTGCAATGACTTTCGCTAAAACAGAAGGTATTATTGTAGCCCCTGAAACCAGTCATGCAGTTGCTGCGACTATTCAGGAAGCATTAAAAGCCAAAGAGGAAGGAAAAGAGAAGGTGATCCTGTTTAATCTTAGTGGTCATGGACTCATGGACCTTGTTGGATACGACAAATTCCTGAAAGGTGAATTAAGCGATTATTCATTGCCTCAGGAAGACATTGATAAATTCCTGGCACCCCTGGCAGATTATCCAAAACCGAGCAGGCCTTAAATGCTTTACTTCGTCATCCTGAACCAGGTTCAGGATGACTATATTATTAGAATTCAATTAAGATATCTTCCTGGTCCTTACCGGGGGAGGATAAAATTCCACTTATCTTCTTTATTGCCGGCGTGCCGGGTTCACCAATATGCACAGTATATGTTCCCGGCTTAAATACTTTTGGCTGATATGTATAATCCCGGATTCTCAGGGTATAAATAATCTCATGAGTAGATTCATCAATTACCTGTACAACAGGGGGATAGTCCAATCCTGATGTTCGTATAACCGGCAGCCATGCCTTCGCTTCCCGTTTATAGTTGTCTTTCATTGAAATGGTCAGGGGCCAGCCCGGGTATTGTTCAGCTTCAAATGATTCAGGATCGGAATACCTTGGCCAGCATTCAATGGTTATCAGCTGTGTTTTCTTATTGAATTTTACTATCCCATATCCGGGAGCGCGATCATGCAATAGTGCTGGTTCAATTCCTGAGATATATGGATTTGATACAGCCCATACGGTTACCCTGTTTCCCAGTCCATCAAAGTATCTTCCGGTGTACAGAGGCATTCCTTCCTGGTGATTTTCTCCGGGTTCGGGAGGGAACCACCTGCGGGGCCACAGGTTAGCGATAGAGGGCACGCACATAGAATATCCGGCATCTTCCCATTCATCCACCCCGTGGTGAATGATGCTTCCAAGGTGCTGGTCACCACCGATCATAAAGGCGAATCCTTTTCGGATTACCTTAAGGGCCTTGTTCCTGCCGGTTTGGGGCCAGCCATTGGAATCCATATCCTTGGCTTTTTTATAATCTTTGGGAATGACTCCCCATGGAAGGGGAGGAAGTTTTGGCGTTCCATTATCTATCTTAAAGGTATCAGGGAAGGAGGATAAATTAGCAAATATGGTCTGAGAAATGACCACCTTCATATCCACATTTCTCCAATCTGCGGACCAGTTTTCAAGAAATTTCAATTGCCTGTCACCCAGTAATTTAGCATTTGGATTATCCAACTTTCTGCCGTCAATTCCTTCAATTAAAGAGAATCCGTTCACCACCTTCTTACCCGGTAGCATAACAGAAGGTGCAGATTTAAATTTCCGGTCTTCGAGTACTGCAAAACTGATCCGTCCATAATTCAGATTGCAATAGTATACACCAATTTTCTGCTTCACCGGGGTTGGATCATAAGGATCCGGCAGATTGCTGGTCTGTGTCCTCTCTATCATTTTAACCAGGTCAGCAGAGAGTTTATAACCTCCCTGGTCCTGCTGCCAGTTACTTTCAAATCCTTTGTAATAATCCGGAAATTCTCCTGGCGCAGGCCATGGCTTGACCTTTGCCCCGCCATCTCCCCAAAGGTTACCATGGTAAACATCATGGTCATCCGGAATAACCACAGCGGGAATATTTCTTGTCAGCATACCGTGAGCCCAGTAGAACATATACCATTTGTAAAGGTAATCCAGTTGGGTGTTTTGGGGAGAACTGAAATCCGGAGGAGTCGGGCGGCCTTCATAAACATTATCTCCTGTATATACCAGCAGGTCGGGATGATGTTTAGCCACATTGCCGGTCAGGTCTTCATGAGGAAACCAGAGGTAATTCTTAAAATCGAACAGGCCTTCACCCATATGGCCGCTGTTGCTGTTTCCTGTAAAAGCCGCTATCACAATCTCCTCCTTTTCTTTGGGATCATTGACAATAAGGCCGTAATAATAACAATCCTCTAAAGATCCTTTGTTGTTGATTACCTGGTACTTGATCCGGTAATCATGAGACAGGTCCGAATCCCACGAGTCTATTCTGAAATGAGCGGTAAATCCCGGTTCGATTACCTGTGATGTCCCGGCTACGGTCCATTTGCCGGATTCCTTATCTATAATCTCCAGATAGGCTTCACGCTGATCAGCCTGACTGATGGGAGGCAATTGTGCTGTTAATTTCAAGATATCGTCGCTAATAGTATACAGGACCCCCAGGATCGGTCCGAATTTTTGATCCTGAATGGTTTTCATTTTTGAACCTTTGATATTCCAACCGGCATACCAGAATGAGTGACCATTTTTATTTGCACCTCCATTGGCAATCAGGGCAATATTGCCGGTAAGTATCTCCGGATTGGCAATCTCAATTTCTGCGGAATATGATTGATCCTTTTGTCCGGCAAGAGATACTGACAGGATCAGATGGTAATGAGATCCTTCAGGAGTCAGTTCGAGCTGAATTTCAAACGATTGATCATTCAGGATGGGGTGGGGCTGTCCTGATTCCAGAAGCGGTTCAATCGGATCACCGGTGGCATTGTTGATAAATGTAAAATGACCTTCACCATTCAGTGCAGCGATAAGTCCTCCGCTATTCCCGTGATTTCTATGAATAATTGAACGCCTTCGGTAGTCCATCGACAGATCACCTGCTCCGATCAGAAAACCTGTCCAGTCATTTTCTGAAAGAATATTTGAACCTGAGATCCTCCCAAATGTTATTCTCATCTCCAGGTCTCCCGGTTTATCAACAAGGCACTGATTGATTAAATGTACAGTTCTTAATGGTTCATTACCATTGATACATTCCAGGTTGCCATTATGTATCTGCCAATCCTGCAACCTGTTAGCCCAATATTCAGGACCTATCCAATACCTGTCGGGTTGTTTGTCCCAATAACTGACGAATTGCTCTGTGTGGGTAACTATATCGCAAGAGAATGTGGTAAGCAGAAAGAATATTTCTAATAAAAAAAGTCCATGTTTCATATTCGTGTTATTTGGTTCCTCGTTCTTCGTTCCTTGTTGGATTGGGGTGTTGGTAATGTAGTTTCAAATCCTTCATAGAAGACCACATCCTCTGTTCACAGTTCACCGATTAGCTCTAATCTCCATTACTTCGGGCCATGGAGTAACTTCAGCTTTTTCAGCCATTTCATTATACAATAGTATCATTTCTTCGAGCAATTCCGGTTTGTCCCTGCTGAGGTCATGCATCTCCGATCTGTCAGCCGCCAGATTATATAGCTCCCATGGAGTTTCCACTTTCAGCTCAGGATTATATCTTGAGACCATCTTCCAGTCTCCCTTTCTGACAGCACGGTTACCTTCATGTTCCCAAAGAAGTGTCCGTTCCCAGTCGGGTTGCTCGTTAAGCAGGATTGGAACGAGGCTTCGTCCCATCATGGGTTTGATCTGGTTCCCGTTATATTCATCCGGATAACTACCATCAGCCAGTTCAATAAAGGTTGGCATGATATCAATGATATGAGCTGCTTTTTGTACCGTTCTCCCTCCTTCGATCATTCCTGGTGCCCATGCAATAAATGGAGCGGAGATCCCTCCCTCATGAACCCAGTGCTTGAACCACCTGAATGGTGTATTGCTGACATTTGCCCATGCATATTCATAGGAATCAAATGAATCGGGATTTCCGGTTATTCCGGTGGTATACACGTAGTTTCCGCGGTTCTTGATCCGCTCGTGACAACCACCATTATCTGCAATGAATACAATCACTGTATTTTCGCCGGCACCTATTTGGGTTAGTTTTTTCAATACCCTTCCAATGTTCTGATCAAGCCTGTCGACCATGGCGGCATAAACAGCCATCCTCAGATCCCACATATCCTTTTCTTCCTCGGAAAGGCTGATCCATTCAGGGATATTATCGTGTCGATCAGAAAGTTCCCATTCTGGCAGGATCAATCCCGATTTGATCATTTTACTGTACCGGGCAACCCGAACGCTGTCCCATCCAATCAAATATGTTCCACGGTACTTTTCAATATCTTCCGGCCATGCATGCAAGGGCCAGTGCGGTGCAGTGTAGGGGAGGTAAAGGAAAAAAGGTTCCTCTTTCTCTTTCTGTTCCTCCAGGAAGCTGAGTGCATAATCAGTAAAGGCATCCGTCATATAAAAACCTGAATCCGGCGGAAAAAAGGGTTTATCATCCAGGGCCATTTTTCGTGGTAACTGGTTCACCCGATAGGGATTCAGGTTGAAATAATTGCTGGCTCCGTCGATGAGTCCAAAGTACCTGTCAAACCCTCTCTTTACAGGCCATTGTTCCGGTTCGCCTCCCACATGCCATTTCCCGGCCATATAGGTATTGTATCCGTTTAGTTTCATCACTTCCCCGAGGGTTACACATTCCTTGTTTAAATATCCCTGGTATGCAGGGATTCCAAAATCACCCATCATATCACCAACACCGGCCTGATGCTGATATAATCCTGTAAGCAAAGAAGCCCTGGTGGGACAACACCTTCCGGCATTATAGAATTGAGTGATGCGCAATCCTTCTGCAGCCAGTTTATTCAGGTTGGGCGTCTGGATCTCTGATCCAAAACAACCAAGATCAGAATAGCCCATATCGTCCGCCATTATCAGGATGATGTTTGGTCTTTCACCGGCATTTTCCCGGTCGAATCTGCAGGAAGCTTGTATTAAGGGAAGAGTTATTATCAAGTAAATTAATGTTCTTCGCATGGTTACTTTATTATAAGAGTGATTTAAAGTTTATTTCACACAACCCCTCAAATCCTTGGCCCCTCGGCCCCTTTCCTATTTATGGTACAGGTCTAATTTCCCATCCAATTCCAGTGCTATGACAGTGATGTATTCATCCACGACATCTTTTGGTACGTCGATATACAGGATTCCCGGGATGTTGCGCCAGGATGCT
>CAYZEZ010000164.1:0-9181 GCA_964477295.1 uncultured Bacteroides sp.
GCTATGCACAGAGATACCAGTTCACCATCAGGAAAGCATGGTATCAGACGTGGATCTTCAGGATCGCAGTATTCTTATTGGTTATAGTATCAGCCTGGTTATTTTACAAGGGCCGTATCAAGGCAATCGAGGCCCAGAAAAAGCGACTTGAAATCCTGGTCAGGGAAAGAACCCATGAACTGGAAGAGGCTAATATTGAAATTGAGGCGCAACGCGATCTTGCTACCCAGCAGAGAGATCAGATTTCGCAACAAAAAAAAGAAATCGAAGACAGCATTTATTATGCTGAAAGAATTCAAAGATCCCTTTTACCTTCAAAAGTAATCCTCGAGAGTACCGTACCCGACTATTTTATTATGTTCCGGCCGAGGGACATCGTAAGCGGCGATTTTTACTGGTCGAGCCGTGCGAATGGCAAACTGATTGTTACGGCAGCCGATTGCACCGGTCATGGTGTCCCCGGTGCATTTATGAGTATGCTTGGCATTGCTTTCCTGAATGAGATAGTTAATAAGCTAAAAGACTTAAACGCCAACGAAATATTAAACTATCTCAGGGATAAGATTATTCATGCACTAGGCCAGACCGGCAAAGAAGGAGGATCAAAAGATGGTATGGACATGGCTCTTTGTATCATCGATCCGGAAGAGAGAATAATGCAGTATTCAGGAGCAAATAATCCCCTGTACCTGATCAGAAAAGGAGAATTGATTGAAACAAAGGCCGATAAAATGCCAGTGGCAATTCATGAAGAGATGGCTCCCTTTACAAACCACAAAATTCAACTCGAAACGGGTGATAATGTATATCTTTTCTCCGATGGCTATGCTGATCAATTTGGAGGGCCAAAAGGAAAAAAATTCATGTACAAACCCCTGAAAAATCTGCTGGTCCGGATAGCAGATCTCTCCATGACCGAACAACAAAAAATACTTGAAAAAACAATCGATGAATGGCAAGGTTCATTGGAACAAATTGATGATATGGTATTTATTGGCATGAAAATTTGAATAATCTGCCAGTTGTTTGCAACTCTCCCCATATTGCCCTGTCTTTGATGATAGAAACAAAAACCTTTAACAATTTCTGTTATGAAAAAGTTACTATTTATCACATTTGGCTTCATTGTTTGCCTGAACCTGGCAGCACAGGATGATGATGAGATCCAGACCCTTTTCGGAAAAGGGACAAAGATCACCGGTTTTGGGGGCCCTTTCATGAATTTTACGGTAATCAATGGTGAGTTTGGTCATTTAATGGGTGGTGGCGGAGGAGTTATCATGAATGGATTTTTCTTCGGTGGATACGGTGTGGGCCTGACAAATTATATTGAAAATATTGCCGGACGAGAAATTGAATTCGGACATGGTGGATTCTGGACAGGCTATTCCTTTTTTGGATCAAAACCAATTCATCCATCCATATCAACACAGATTGGTTTCGGAGGAATATCAGTTAAAGATGAAGGCAGCTATTATTCATACAATGAAGAACCTGTTTTTGTTTTAAATCCAACGATCGAAGTTGAAATGAATTTTACCAAATTCTTTCGATTGAGCCTGGGTGCAAATTATCAATGGGTTCCGGGTGTTGATAAGAATAACCTGACGACCCAGGATATGTCGGGCCCCGGTGTATTCCTCGGATTTAAATTCGGATGGTTTTAACGTGAATTAACTTTATATATAATTCCGGGGCTGCTTTAAAAGATCATAAATTCATGCTATTAGTCATTCTGTCCCGCCGTGCCCTCCCGAGCATTCGGGGGGGAGTACTCGGGATCAGAATCTAATTATCAGTTAGTTATAGATCCTGAAACAAGTTCAGGATGACTTAATTTTGTCTTTTTAGACAGCCTCATTCTTGTTTACAGCTGGTTTTTTCACCTGGTGTGGCACGGTTCATTCATCTCCCCTTCCACATTCCTAAAAAAACACTATTTTAGTTCCTAATTTCCGATACAACCGGAATTTTGGACACACAATCTTTCGACTATATCATCATAGGCTCCGGATTCGGCGGCAGTGTTGCCGCTTTGCGACTGGTTGAAAAAGGCTACTCTGTACTGGTTCTTGAAAAAGGTAAAAGATATAATCCCGAAGATTTCCCACGGACCAACTGGAACCTGAAAAAATATCTCTGGCTTCCGGGTTTGTTTTGTTACGGTTTCCAGAAACTTACATTTTACCCCCAGGCAAGTATACTCTCAGGAATAGGTGTGGGAGGTGGCAGCCTGGTTTATGCCAATACTCTTTTTTACCCTCCTGACAGTTTTTTCGAACATAATTCCTGGAAAAGATTCCGCGACTGGAAACAAATCCTTTCTCCCTACTACCAGAAGGCAGATACCATGATGGGCAGGACGAAATATACAAACCTCAACGTGGAAGATAAAATACTACAGGAAATTGCCGTTGATTTTGGAAGGAAAGAATCTTTCGATAGGGTGAATGTAGGCGTTTATCTTGGAGATACTGAAAAGGAAACCGACCCCTATTTTAATGGTAACGGACCTAAAAGAAAAGGATGCATCGAGTGCGGTGGTTGCATGGTTGGTTGCAGGGAAAATGCAAAAAATTCCCTTGATAAGAATTATCTCTTCTTTGCAGAAAAAATGGGTGCGGAATTACTTGCGGAAACGGAAGCTTATAAGGTTGACTACCAGGATAACCAATACCTGGTGTATACGCAACCCCTGACACGAAAAAATCCACAAAAAAGAACTGTTTTCAAATCAAAAGGAATTATACTGGCTGGCGGAACTTTAGGGACGCTAAAGTTGCTGTTACAGAACAAATACCAATACAAAACACTCCATCAGATTTCGGACTGCCTGGGAGACAAAGTATTAACCAATTCAGAAACCCTTTGCGCTGTTTCGGGGATCAAACAGAAAATGAACAATGGTCTGGCAATTACTTCTGTCTTCAATCCTGATGACAACACTCATATAGAAATTGTTAAATATCCTGATGGATCAAATGCATTGAAATGGTTTTTCTCATTATCTGCATCAGGAGCAGGAGGTAATTTTGTCAGAATTTTGAAACTCCTTGGGAAAACAATCACACATCCCGTTGCCTTTTTTAAGACTTTTTTTAATACTAAATGGTCCACCGGACTGATCATATTCCTGGTCATGCAACATATCGAAAATTATATGCAATTCCGATGGAAAAGAGGAATTTTTGGACACCGGTTAATAGTTATCAATGCCGGCCGGTATAAAGTACCGGCATATATTGATATCGGTCAGAGGGTAATGGAAAGCTATGCAGAAAAGACAAACGGAATAGCCCAGAATATTATTTTAGAAATCCTTTTCAACCGGCCAACCACTGCCCATATACTTGGTGGTTGTCCCATGTCTGATAACAGAAAAGAAGGGGTGATAGATGACCTTTTCCGTGTTCATGGGTATCCCAACATGTATGTCGTTGACGGATCCGCCATGCAGGGCAACCCGGGTGTCAATCCAAGCTTCAGTATCCTTGCCATGGCAGAGTATGCAATGGATCAGGTCCCATCAAAAACTTAACCCTGACTAATAAAAAATATATTTTAATCCCTATAAACGTACCCTAACAATATGAACGAACATGAACTTAAAGAGCTCAATCAAAAGCAATTAGAATTCTTCCGCAAAGGATTAACTCTTCAACTTGATTATAGGATCGAAACATTAAATCTAATTAAAAACCTGATAATTAAGTTTGAGAGTAAACTATTTGAAGCTTTGCATGAAGATCTCGGGAAACCCCCGTTTGAATCTTACGCAAGCGAAACAGGAATGGTATTGCAGGAATTAAACTTACTTATCAGGAACTTGAAGAGATGGGCACTTCCCAAAAGGGTTTACACCCCACTTGTTCATTTTATCGCAACCAGTAAAATTCAATATGAACCATATGGAAGGGTATTGATCATTTCTCCATGGAACTACCCGTTTCAACTTCTGTTTAATCCATTAATAGGTGCAGTTTCAGCAGGGAATTGTATTGTTGCCAAACCTTCTAAACACGCCATTCATACTACTGCTGTAATGACTGAAATGATAAACAACCATTTTGATCATGAGTATATCCACATTATTGAAGGCAGCAGTGAAGTGAATCAGTTTTTACTTAAGCAGAAATATGACTATATCTTCTTTACCGGAAGTTCCACTGTTGCGAAGCAGGTTATGAGGGAAGCCTCCAATAATCTCACACCGGTATCTCTTGAGCTGGGAGGGAAAAACCCGGCCATTGTAACTGCCGACGCCAACCTGAAACTGGCAGCTAAAAGAATTCTTTGGGGAAAGCTCCTGAATGCAGGCCAGTCATGTGTGGCTACTGATTATGTATTGGTTGATGCTTCTGTAAAACCAAAGTTGCTGGAAGAAATGAAACGCTTTATCAGAAAATGGTATGGAAATGATTCACAACAAAGTAAAGATCTTTGCCGGATTATTAACCTTGAAAACACACAAAGGCTACAAAAGTTAATCGATCCTGAAAAGACATTTTCCGGGGGCTTTTCAGATTTGGGGAAACGCTATATTGAGCCCACTATACTGGATGACGTGAAGGATTCTGATTCGGTTATGCAAGAGGAAATTTTCGGTCCCATTTTACCTGTACTTAGCTTTAAATCCCTCGATGAGGCTATAGAAAAGGTGATAAAAAGGCCATTGCCGCTTGCACTTTATATATTTTCCAATTCAAGGAAAATACAAAAAACCATTATTGATAAAATCCAATCAGGCACAGTCTGTATCAATGAATCTGTGGTGCATTTTATCAATCCTTATCTACCATTTGGCGGAACAGGACAAAGCGGAATGGGACGCTATCATGGACGGTTTAGTTTTGAGAATTTTAGCTATAAGCGTCCAGTTATGAAGAAATCAAATATCCTGGACATCAATCTTCGATACCCACCTTATAAAAACAAAACCGGTATCATCAGGCTGTTTATGCGATAGGATCTCTTCTAAAAGGTCTCTCCTTAACTCAATAGTATTACATTTGTTATATGAGCAACAAAATAGGACTGGTAACAAAAACAGCCGGTAACCTGTATACGATCCTGTCAAAGGATAATATTAAAATCCCATGCAAGCTAACAGGGAAGTACAGGCTGGAGGGTCTGAAAAGCACCAATCCTGTTGTTGTGGGCGACCGGGTTGAATACTCCGTTGATGATAATGATCAGTTTGGCAGGATCACTGATGTTAAAGATCGAAAAAACTACATTATTCGGAAATCATCTAATTTGTCAAAATCGTACCAGGTGATCGCATCCAATCTCGATCTTTTATTGCTAATGGCCACTATTGAATATCCAAAAACATATGCAGAATTTATTGACCGGTACCTGGTCACGGCAGAAGCTTATAATATCCCTGTTATTATCCTTTTCAACAAAACAGACCTTTACAGCCCGAAGCATCTTCAAATCATGGATGAGTGGAACAGGATGTATCAGGAAATTGGATATCAGTGTATGGCCATCACAGCGATCGATAACAAATCTGTAGAGAACTTAAAAAGTATCTTAAAGAATAAGATAACCTTAGTTGCAGGAAATTCAGGTGTTGGCAAATCGACCCTGATAAATACTCTTGATCCAACATTAAAACCGCTGATTAAAGAGATATCAGATTATCATAAAAAAGGCAAGCATACCACGACGTTTGTTGAAATGTATTCCTTATCCTCAGGAGGATTTATTATTGATTCACCCGGCATAAAAGGATTCGGCCTCACTGACATGGAGGATGAACCTCTTTTTCATTATTTTCCAGAGTTTTTTGATATATCAAAAGAGTGCAAATTTAATGATTGCATCCATATTAATGAACCCGGATGTGCTGTATTGGAAGCACTTGTTAAAGGGACAATCAGCCAGTTGAGATATAAAAGCTATATTAGTCTGTTGAATGAGCAGGATGGGCCACATAAATACCGTGACAAATTTTAACACCGGATAATAGTTTTAGATTAATTTTCTTCCCGTTACTTGATGAAAATTTACCGATAACTCTTTTCTTTGTAAATGAGATCGGGAATTCGTAAAATATGAATAAGTCATACTACATCATATTGATCAGTGTATTTGTTTTCATCGCCACGAATACCATCTTCTATATAAATATTTACCAGCATCAGGTTGACTTTCAGACAGAATTACTCACCCAGCAAGTCAGGATCTGCGGGAATACTATTGAGGCGAGGGGTTTAGATTTTGAAAATGAAGTTAATTTCATTCTGTTTTCCGAAGATATCACACAATTGTTTTATGATCCCAGTATAAAAGAGATTGGATCCAAAAACCTTGAGCTTTTCTATTTGAAATATGCTGACCTGATCAATAAAATAACTGTATACGATAGCGAAAAAAATGTTTATGGCCTGATCCTGGATAAGAAGAATAATTTTGTTTCGGATTATTATGAATCACAGCGGCAGGTACCGCTTCAAAACAGGGATCAGTTGTTTTGCGAAAACGGGAAAAGATATTTCACTATTCCGATTTTCCGTGATAACAAGGTTCATTCCAATATTATGATTGAAGTTGATTTCAACAGATATTTTCAAAGTGTTTTCAACCAGTATAACCTTGAAAATGCGGTATGGCAATGGCTGATCACAGAAGAAGGTGATATCGATACAACTTTCATTAAGGACCTTAGAATATCTACGGGGCAATTAGAACAAATTGGTTATGACATTGTTGAAGGCAATGAAGGTTCTCTGGTGCATACAATTAGCCTCAACGGGGAATCGATGAAAGTGATTTCAGTATACTTTCCTGTTCGGCTTATCCGTAAGGATTATGGTATTGTATTTTCAATAAAAGCAGATCTGTTCCTGCACAGTATTTATCTGAAAACAATAATCATAACCATTGCCAGCCTATTACTGTTGGCGCTCATCCTTTACATTCATTTCAGGATAATAAATACACAGACCCGCGAAGGAACAGATCATTCTGTTTCTGAACAAGCTCTTTTTTCTTCAATTAATCAAATCCCTGTTGGTGTTATCATTATTAATGCAGATAACACCATCCGGTTAATCAATCAATCGGCGCTCGGATTATTATTTCTTAATCCCGAAGATCACTTCATTGGAGAAACATCTGATATACTGGACCTGGATAAACAACTGAAATCAGTTCATCCGGCCTATAACAGAGTATTTGGTGAAGGTGGTGTTGTCAGGGTGAACAAAGACAACATTGAGCATATCCTGTTTAAAAATGAGTGGCATTCAACACTTGAAAAGGTAGAAGTAAGGTTTATTATACTGTTTGAAATCACCTATTTTGAAAAAACAAGGAGAATGGAGGCCGTTGCACAAATAGTAAAATCAGAATTGCTTGGCAATGCAAAAAAAGAAATAGCAGTCCCCCTGAACAACCTGAAGGAAGCTGTTGCCAACCTTGAAAAAAGCAAAGCAAAAGGATCAATTAAAGAAGAAATAATTGCCATTAACCGTTCTGCCGGGCTAATAGAGAACCTGATCAAGGCAACGCTTGATTTTTCCTGTCTCAAAGCTGAGGAAATGGTGGTTGAGGAGGTGCCTTACAAATTAAGGGAAGAAATTACTCTTGCAACAGATCCATTTAAAAATTCAGCCAACCAGAAAAATATCAGTATTATAACCAAAATACGTAATGATGTCCCGGACAAATTAGTTGGAGATCCTTTCAGGTTGAGAAAGGTATTGAAAAACCTGCTTGAAAATGCAGTTGAAACAACCCATGAAGGCAGGATCCTTATCAGTGCTGAACTCATTGAAAACCATTCGGATTCTGTCAGTATTAAAATCAAGGTCGAGGATACAGGAAGCGGGTACAGCGATAATATACCTGATGAATTTTTCAAAGATGTTCCTAACAGTTTGGATTACTGGAGGGGAAAATATGGAGAAACAGGTTTCAGGCTTGCCGTTGCCAAACAAAACATCGACCTTATGAAAGGAAGTATGCAGGTTGAAAGCCCCTCATCCATAAGTACAAATCCGAAATATCCCGGGACCAATTGTTCCTTCTTTTTTGAAGGAACTCCGGATGATATGTATTTAAAAAATCTCAATTTCAAGGAAATAAAGAGTTTCAGTGAAATAAATTGCCTTGTACTTAATCAGGTAAATGATCCGGATGAGGCCAGTTTCAATATCCTGGAAGAAATGGGCGTCACTATTAATCACCGCATTTACAGGAACAAAAACCTGGAATCGGTTACACAATCCCTCAAGGAACGAAGGTCTGATATTCAACTCCTTTTTATTGTGGATAAGTCTGAATCTGATGGCTTTATTGTGACATGCGAGTTATTTGAACAAAATCTCTCAAAAGATTTTTACATCATCCTGGTAAGCTCAAATAATTCTCCTGATAAGTACCTGCAATCAAAAAAGTGCCAGGTTGACCTTTATTTAACTGAGCCTTTTGCAAGTAACGATATTTTTGAATTCATAAAAGACCGCTTCCCCAGCATCCCTGATATTGAATACCAGAAAGCTCCTAAGGGCATTCGAATAAGTCCGAATACTTCAATTCTTCTTGCAGATGATAATTTGTTCAACAGAAAATTGTCCCAGAGCCTGTTTAAAAACCTTGGTTTTGAAATTGACCTTGCCGAAAATGGTAAAGTAGTTCTCGACATGGTGAAAGTTAAACAATATGATATCATTTTCATGGATTTGTTAATGCCGGAAAAAGATGGATTACAAGCCACTGAAGAAATAAGAAAACTGGGACATAAAATGCCTATAATAGCACTAACCGCTGTTGAACCAGAAAAATTAAAAGCAGCAGCCGAGGCTGCAGGAATCAATGATTACCTGATAAAACCTCCAACGCTGGAAAGTATCCGGGAAATTTTATTGCGTTCATTTTCTGAGAATGCTTAATTAACTCTAATTGCCAGGTACTGGGTACTAGTTACTGGGTAAAGTATTAATAGTCAATCACATAAATTAAAATAGTAATTAAATTCGTATCATTCACTAATTCATATATGACTGCTATTCAGACACCTGGCAACTAGCAACTCGTAACTAACAACTTAAATTAATTAAATAATTATGCCATCACACGAAATAGACTATACGGTCATTGGGGATGATATCCAGCTGGTTGAAATTGAACTCGATTTCAATGAAACGGTCATTGCCGAGGCAGGAACGAT
>CAYZEZ010000164.1:9281-11071 GCA_964477295.1 uncultured Bacteroides sp.
TGGTTGAAATTGAACTCGATTTCAATGAAACGGTCATTGCCGAGGCAGGAACGATGCTCTATATGGAAGACGGGATAGGATTTGAAGTTAAATTCGGAGACGGATCAACTCCTGACCAGGGATTTATGGGAAAGCTTTTTGCCGCCGGATCAAGAGTAATCACTGGAGAGTCACTTTTCATTACCCACTTCACCAACAAAAGCAAGGGTAAAAGCAAAGTCGCCTTTTCTGCCCCTTACCCGGGGAAAATTGTTCCCATCGACCTCTCGCAATTATCCAATCAATTGATTGTTCAGAAAGATGGGTTTTTATGTGCTGCCTTCGGAACCAATTTATCCATTTATCTTAATCGCCGGCTTGGATCAGGACTGCTTGGCGGAGAAGGATTCATTCTTCAAAAGCTTCAGGGCGACGGTATTGCCTTCATTCATGCCGGAGGTACAGTGATTGAAAGAACCCTTCAAAATGAATCTTTGCGAATAGACACTGGTTGTGTGGTTGCCTTCGAACCCCATATTGATTTCTCTATTGAAAGTACTGGCAGTTTGAAATCTATGGTCTTTGGAGGAGAGGGAATATTCCTGGCAAACCTGAGAGGATCAGGAAAAGTATGGCTTCAATCCATGCCAATCCGAAAACTGATCCAGGCACTCTCACCCCAGGGGAAAAATATCAGAAAAGAGGGTCGCTCACTATTAGGCGATTTCCTGGAAAGATAAGATTTCTTCAGCCTGAAATGTATACCGAATTAGATATATCTGATTTTTTACAAAAATCACTTCAGATTCCAGTTCTTGATGTAAGATCTCCTGCGGAATTCCAGCAAGGTCATATACCTTCAGCAATTTCTTTCCCACTGTTTCAAGATGATGAAAGAGAAATAATTGGTACTCTTTACAAACAAAAGGGACGTGAAAATGCCATCCTTAAAAGCCTTGAGATAACAGGCCCCAAAATGCACCAAATTGCCATCCAGGCCAGGAAACTGGCCAGGAAAAACCAGCTATTATTACATTGTTGGCGCGGTGGTATGCGCAGTTCAAGTCTGGCTTGGATTATTGGCCTGTCAGGAATAAAAACATTTACACTGAAAGGAGGATATAAGGCCTACCGGAAATATGTCCTGGAGAAATTCAATGATTCTCTTAAGCTCATAGTTTTAGGCGGTAAAACAGGATCAGGAAAGACCGAAATTCTAAAAAAGCTAAAAGACAAAGGGGAGCAGGTCCTTGACCTTGAATTGATCGCTCATCATAAGGGTTCCGCCTTTGGAGCCCTCGGAGAGGAAAGCCAGAACAGAAATGAACAGTTTGAAAATGAACTTGTTTTCAATATTGCTAAGCTTGATCCCGCAACACTCATATGGGTTGAGGATGAAAGCAGATCCATCGGCATCAATTCCCTGCCTGCGGGTTTATTCAATCAGATATGTATTGCCCCTCTTGTATATCTTGATGCTGAAAAAAATTTCAGAATCAGTCGTCTTATTGATGATTACTCATCGTATAGAACTTCTGAACTGGAGGATTGTATAAAGAAAATATCCCGGCGCCTGGGAGGATTAAATACGAAAATTGCGATCGAGGCCCTGAAAAATAAAGATTTTGAAAAAGTCGTAGATACTGTACTTGTTTATTATGATAAAACTTACAATTACGGCTTGGACAAAAGAGAGCCTGAAACCATATATAGAATACCTGTAGATGAAAATAATTTTGATAACATCACTGAAAAAATTATCGCATACGGTAAAAAAATAGGTTAACCTGATGAATTATTGCATTTTTCAT
>CAYZEZ010000165.1:0-11050 GCA_964477295.1 uncultured Bacteroides sp.
TGATGCACCTGATGGCATAGATGGCATCTCCTACTACCCTACCCTTGTTGGTGAAGACCAGGAGAGCCATGATTACCTGTATTGGGAATTTCATGAGCAGGGCAAGAAGCAGGCTGTAAGAATGGGGATGTGGAAAGGTGTCAGGCTTAATGTTTACGAAGAGCCGGATGGGCCGATTGAACTGTATGACCTGGAAACAGATATTTCAGAAACAACCGATATCTCTGGCGATCACCCTGAGATTGTTGAACAGATCGACAAAATTATGTCAGAGGGAAGAACTGAAGATGTTAATTGGCCTCTCAGAAAATAGCAATAATTTAAGTTACTTCAGCATTCGATATTCAGCATTCAATGATTCTGATCGTAGTGTTCTATTTTTTCTAATATCCGAGGCTCGGCATCGTTATACATCTGCCTGATAAAGTCATCGTTGAAATTAAATATACGGTTTTCGAAGGGCATCTCTTCTATCCTGTCGAAAAGCATCTCTTTTGCCTGCTGTATATCCTTCCCATAAATATGATATGAATCGGCATGCCAGTTAAGGCGTCCCAGCCTGACTTCTTTTCCAGATCTTTTTGCTACTTCATCAGCGATCACTTCCCTGTTAAACTGGATGAATCCGAACATGTTCATAAAATTAGCTCCCCATGCATCGTTGCTCCTGAACCTGATATTGCAATTCAGCCACCATACTCCATCCTCCTCCATGATCCTGTACCACAGGGATTGAAGACAGGGTGGATCATATACTTCCAGGTCAATATTTGGCATCCACGTAATCATCTGGGCCTGCCGGGTAAATGGCTGCCCTACCAGTTTTGAGATTACATGTTCTATCTGATCAATCTTAAAACCTCCCGCATCTATCCTATCCTTATCTCCGTGCAATTCCTTCCAGGAGCCATAATTTATTAATCTTCCGTGATATGTATACTCCCAGTGTGTATCATCCGGGTCGTTCATATTCTTTACCCAGTGATCCTTAAAACCTTTTAATTCAAGTACATACTCTTTAAGATCATCAATCCCCCCTGGAAATGCCTGGTGGATCATCGGATCCTGCTCTGGTTCAAGGATTGTTATATTCATCGTACAGTCGATACTCAGGGGATCATCTTTTTTATCATACTGGGTTTTAAATCTTGTTCCATTATTATACAGACTGACAAGTGCGGCCTCATATGCTTCAGCCAGTGTATTTTCCGTTATATGCAGGATGGGTATGTTTTTCACTCGTATTTATTTAGTTAAATAATTGGTATCGTATAACTTATCATAATAATATATTCATGTCATTTTGTGATAATAATAAAAATACTATCATGGTGGTTTCATAGGTTAAGTTTTTTCGGACGGGAGATTTGGAACTTATAAATTTAAGGAATCAAACGTTAATAATTCCTCACTATTTATAAAGTGTTGATATTATACGTTACAGTATAATGTTTTTAAATTTATTCAGCCAGGCGGAACGAGAAAAGGGATAACTGGTTTTCAGTTGCGAAGTATGAGGAGAGCCGGCATTCAGATGTATTATTTCATTTTGATTATTTCAGGATTCAGGCCGTTTGTGAGTTCGTAGGATTTGGTTTCTTTCATTATGATGTTTTCACTTAATATAATATTTGAACTTTTCTTGCCGGCCACTTTCACGAACACAGATGCATCGGGGTGTACGACAGTCCCTTTTATATTAATATTGCTGGCATCCACCAATTTTATCAATGCATCCGCCTCCGGAAATGCTTTGGCACGAAATGTATTAAAATCAACCCCGTTAACATCGTCAAGGTATACAGCCGGCCTGTGATCATGATCCACAATAAAAATACTCACGTCATTCAGTTTCATCCCATTTATATGCCTGAAATATATTCCATATGCAGGAAGGTTGTTGCCAAACATTTTCACCTCCGGACATGCATTATTCTTTTCCGGCACCTCCATATCTACAAGGATTCCATCTCCCCCTCCAGGGGCATGAATGGTAACATTATTCAATATAAGGTTTTGTACGGGATGACCTGGTATCCCTGTCACTGAGCATTCAGGCGGGCATTCCGACTGTCCGTTAAAATTATTAATAGTAATATCCTTTATTTGTCCCACTTGCGGATCGGGATCCTTTTCACTGTACTTTCGCCCCCTATTCCCTAACCTTATAAACAAAGGGGTATACACTCCTGTAACCACCAGATCTGATACCATAACCTGTTCAATTATCCCCCCATCAACCGTTTCAATGGCCAATCCTCCCGTACCGATATCCCTTTTCCAGGTTTCGCTGAATACGCCGGTTTTTGCTACGATACAATTATTGATCACAATATACCTGTTATCAGCCATGGATTCTGTACCTATTTTAATCGCGTTACAGTTGCTCTTAATAATACAATTTGAAATCAATATATTTTCATTCGGTGCATCCGAAATGGTCTTCAGGCAGATCCCGTCATCATCCGAACTGATTTGACAATTGCTTATGATCACATCCCGGCAACCTACAATATCCAGGCCGTCGTTATTCCTGTTGACATGGTTATAAACTACGATCCCGCTGATACGTATATCCTCACAGGATACATACTGCTGCATCCACATAGGACTGTTTATCAGCTTAATATCTTCCACATTCACGTGTTTGCATGCGATGAACCGGACGACAATTGGCCGCACAGGCCTGGGGCCTTTTTCAAGGCTGAATGCAGGACTTGCCCCATTTCCATCTATTGTCCCTGCACCGGATATTCCAATATTTTCAGCGGTATCAGCCAGAATTAATGTTCGCATCTGTGTCTCCTCGCAGCCAAATTTGTGTGAGGATGGATGAAAAGGATAATCTTCAATATCCGGGCTGCCAACCAGGACTGCACCATAATCCAATTTGAGGTTCACATTACTTTTTATGTGAATTGTTCCGGTAACAAATTGCCCTGATGGCACAACCACACTACCGCCAGACAAATGGCAGGCATCGATGGCGTCCTGTATTTCCTGAGTGTTGATCCGTTTGCCATTACCTATCGCCCCGAAATGGGTGATATTGTATTCCTGAGACCAGAGCCCGGATGTAAGAGTCAGCAGGATCAGTATTAAAGTGTATTTCAGGTTCATTATTCGTTTCATTAGCAGTTTCATCTGACCTTCACAATTTCGAGGTCATCAAACCATGCCTTCCCCTGGTCAACCACCCGTAGCCTGAAATCGAGGAAGGGATCCCAAGCAGGTGTATTAAATTCCATATCAAGTTTGGTCCAGTCAGTATCGGTGCAGGCATTTGTCCTGAACCTTTCCAGCCTTTCCGGATCATGGGGGGTCCACTCAAAATATCGGCCGACAGCCAGACCAGAATGCCATTGTCCGAATCCTTTTCAAAGGCACTTATCCGGCAAATCAGGTTTCAGTGGTTTTGAGGACAATGTATAAGCTGTGATTTCAAATTAAGTGTACCTTACCATGATACTATTTTCACGGATGTTTCAGAATGCATAAAAATAAACCAAAATATCAAACTGTTAAAGGAGAAACATCTCAAATACAGGTTTTTTAGGCCTCGATCCCTATCATTTGTGAAAATATTTATTTTACTGCACAAAAATGAATTTTCAGTCAAGCTTAACCTCTTTAGGGATGAAATAAAATAAAAATAGCTACATTGAGAGCATCCATTCAGATGCAGGATGAAACCTTACAGATTATTGATCTACATCGTATTTTTTACACTTCAGGGGCACCTTACAGCCCAGGTAAAGTCGATTGACCTGATTCTGGGAAGCGGTTTCAATCATATCCAGCTCCGCGACAAGGCCATGTCACCCATGATCTATTCCGGAGGTTCAATGTACCTGTTTGCAGGAATGGATGAATCCACTTCCTGGTATTATGAACATCTTGAAATATCTTACCAGCACGAGCAGATCAGGCCCGACCTGGAGAATAAATCTTCAGCCGATTTTATGAGGGGAGAAATAAACTACCTGTTTACCCCCACTATTGCAGCCTGCCGGGAGAATTCAAGGCTAAACCTGGGAGGACACGTACTATTTAATTATACACATACCTTTCATTCAACCTATCCAAATAATGACTACAGCTATCATTTGTCGTGGAGCATAGGCCCTACCTTTTCGCTTGATCATTACTTCAATCGTGATAATGGCCCGTTCTACCTTCACTTTGACATATCCGTCCCCCTGGTTACATATGCTATACGGCCTGGCATAGCATCCGAGACCCAGGAAGGATCGATCAGGAAAGAGCGCTACGACTTCATTGGATTTATTATGGGTGGAAGGATTACAAGCCTTAAACGGTTTCAGCGTGTATCAACAAGGATTTTTACAAAATTTAAACTAGCCAACATCTTTTACATACAACCGGCCTACCAATGGGATTATATGAATTTCAACAACTTGAATAAGATTACCCAGGCCCGGCATATTCTTAGTGTATCTTTACTGTATTCTATCAGCAGAGAATGAGAAAGCCTGGATTTTATATATTGATATTTTTACTCGTTGCGGGTTGCGAGAGAATATTCATGGAGAAAGATCCGGCAGATACTCCCGTGAATAATTTTGAGATCCTCTGGGAAACCCTCGACCGGAAATATGCTTATTTTGAATACAAAGGCATTGACTGGGATTCATTGTACCGGGTATATCAACCCCTCATCAACAATCAATTATCTGACAAGTCATTGTATATTATGCTTGCAAACCTGATCCTCGAACTGAAAGATGCACATACAGACCTTAAATCGCCCTATGGCGTGAGTAATTATAATTATTATGATGGGATACCCGTTAACTTCGACCGGGATATCCTGCAGTATTATCTTGCAGGAAGCGAACAAACTTCAGGACCACTAACTTATTCAATTATAGATGGTATTGGATATATCTATATCCCAACTTTCGCAAACGATATTCCGGATGAAGCCTTCGAAAATGTAATGTTGCTTTTCAAAGACCTGAAAGGGATCATAATAGATGTGCGGAACAATGGAGGCGGGAATGATGCCAACAGCGACCTTATTGCCAGGCATTTTTATGAAAAGCGCAGGCTTGTTGAGACGGTTCATTTAAAACTTGGCCCGGATCATGATCAATTCGGTACGATGCCTGTCTACCTGGAACCGGGAGGTAAAAACCGTTTTTATAAACCGGTTGTGGTAATCACCAACAGGCGTTGCTTCAGTGCCTGCAATTCTTTTGTTTCCCGGATGTCGCTGCTTCCGCATGTCAGGATCGTTGGCGACACTACCGGCGGCGGCGGCGGGACCCCGTATGCAGGTGAACTACCTAACGGATGGACATACCGGTTCTCAAGCACTATCATTTACAGGGCAGACGGGTTGAATACCGACCTGGGAATTCCACCGGATTATTACGTGGAAATGAGTAAAGATGATAAGAAGCAGTGGAAAGATTCCATCCTGGAATTTGCACTCAACCTCTTTAATTAGGTGCGAATACTTATTGAATCCAATAGTATATTTAACCGGGGATAATGGCTTGATTTCCGAAACAAATTGAATTAACTTGACCAGAATTTCTTTGCTATGAACCAACCAGGAAAAAGGTCTTATCCAGGCCGGTGGATCTTCAGGATTATTTTGATCCTGCTGCTATCCGCCATCGGATTATTCATATATAAATTCCGGTTCATTTCCGATACAGCACTACGCAAACAGCTGAAGCAGGTTTTTGAAAATGCAGGACTGGAACCTGACCAGGTGCAATTCAGCAGGCTGACTATCCAACCATTTAACAAAAAGATAATACTTGATTCGATCCGTGTGAATGAAAAAACGAACCTGAAGAATCTATTGAGATCGGCCCACGAGGAGATACCGTTAACCATCCTGGGAACTATCGACCAGGTCGTCCTGGGCGGATGGAACATCAGGAAAAGCCTGAAACAAAATGTATTAAATTTCGGACATTTCAGCCTCATCCACCCTACCCTCAGTATCGTTGTGTATTCAAAGGAAAAAGATATACCAGTTCAAGGCAAAGGCTCATTCTCCTTTGGCAAATTTAAATCAATTGAAATCGACAAGCTGGAAATTATTTTGTGTGATATGGAATACTATGACATCGCAAAAGGATTTGATTACCAGGTTAAAGTTGATTCGCTGAATTGTTTTTTGCAGAATGTCCGGACTGACACATCATGGTTTAGCAGTCCAACACCCGTCCGTGCTGATCAGATCAATCTCACTACCGGCCATTTGATCACCAACCTGCATGAAAAGTATGCCATCGAATCGGGGCAAATAATTATTAATTCAAAAGATAAATATGCTTATATCGATGGTTTGCAATTACGGCCCCATCATTTTTCCCGTTTCGATGCAAACGGCCTGCCTGTATCGGGTGGATTTAATATTAACAATAAAGAACTGTCTCTTACCGGTTTTGATCTGCCAGCCTATTATATTGATGGAAGCCTTATTGTTGGTAAGATTGAATTGAACGAACTGGATGTTGTATTCCTGAATTATTCCCTGCCTGAACAGGAAAAACAGGATTCTCTTTTTATCGGGAACCTAATAAGGGAATATCCCAGGGAAGTGTCTATCGATTCTTTTAATATCCTGAATTCCAGCCTGATGTTCATAGAACAACCGTTAAGACATACTCCTCCCGGGACCATCAGGCTCTCTGAACTGCAGCTCAGGATCGGGAATATCACCAACCATGAAAGAAAGCTCAGGAGGGATCCTGCTGTAGGCATTCATTTAAAAACATCGCTCATGGATACCGGTAAATTTGAGATGACAGCTGAAATACAGGTCCTGGATACTATGAACCGGAGTCGTGTTACCGGGCAGTTGGGCCCTATGGATTTTGCAGCTTTTAATCCGGTTTCTGAGAACCTGGGCTTAGTATCCTTCAGGTCAGGAACAATTAATTCGATGTATTTTGATATTTCACTTAACAAGGACAGCATTGAAGGGAGGCTCGACTTTGCCTACCATAACCTGCGGCTTGAGATCCTGCAGGACCAGCAACAGGATTACAGGTTAAGAAGGAAGAGGGCTATTTATTCCTTTATGGCCAATAATGTAGTAAAGAGCAACAATGATCCTGGCAGGAATAATTACCGGCCAGGTGTAATCAGGAATTACAGGAGGCCGAATGAGAGCTATTCCGATTTTCTTATGGATGGCATCAAGGATGGCGTGATACAAAGCCTGGCGCCTTCGATGGAATAGTCTGCAGTATCCAGCTGCAGTAGTGTGAGTGCAGATGTGGGTGGGGATTGGTAGTATGCTATTTGAAGGATGCGTTTATCAGAGGAAGCCAGCGAAGGCCTCTTGGATTGCTGGCGATGTGGTTTAGCAGGCCAATCTGGATCCCTTTACACTCAAGCGCATAATTAAAGATCCCGATTGCCAGTCCGTGCTGTGATCCTTTGATGTGATTGAAAGCGCTGACTGTGACTCCTGTCATTGAACCGCCCTCATCTCCTTCCAACCTGAAATAGGCTGGTGCAATCTGGATCCCCTTTGCCTCTTCACCTCCGACAAATAATGCGGCACTGATCCCTTTAATTGAAGGTGCACCAATCCCTCCTACAGCCAGGGCAATCCCATTGAGGGATTTGCCGGCACCCATTCCCAGCCCTGCTATCGATAGCCCTGACATGTTTTCGCCCGCTCCGATCCCTAATAAACCAATGGTTATCCCTTTTACATTTCCTCCTGCTCCTGCTCCGAGTCCTCCAAAGGTGAAACCTGTAAGATTACCCCCGGCGCCAAATCCCAGTCCCCCAACGGTAAAACCTGTGACATCTCCTCCTGCGCCTCCGCCCAATCCACAGAGGTTTATGCCCTTCACATTATTGCCCGCTCCAACACCAAGGCCACCGATATTAATGCCAGACAGGTTATTCCCTGCACCTGCTCCAATAGCACCGAAATTAAATCCGTTGACATTCTTTGAGGCGGATATTCCAACCACACCCAGGTTTATTCCATTCCTGTTAGCCGTTCCACCTACCATCGGTACACCAATACTGATTCCGTTAACGCTACCGGTGTGCAGTTCCTCGTCCTTTGCCTGGTAAACAGACAGGTTAATCCCATTGATCTGTTCAATGTTCTTTTCGATTATATTTAATCGCAAGCCGGTAAACCTGACAGAATTTCCAAAACTTATCCCCCAGTTACGGGAGGGAATATTTAATCCCTGTGCTACAGCCTGGTCAACCAGGCAGGTAAGAGAAAGAAGAATTATGAGTAATTGAAAAATGTGTTTAAGATGTTTCATGATTTGGTTGAATTAATGAAGAAATATTAGTTACGAGGTACGAGGTACGGGTTACGGGTTGCCGATTGGAGTGAGCATGAGTGTGGACAATAAAACAAAACAGGTTGCATGATACAAGTTGCAGGTTTCTGCGACGAGATTCCTGTTAATTTTTATAATAAGACGAATAATTATGGAAAAAGACTACAAAAATCCAGCCATATTTTCTTATTGGGCATAAAAACATTCGGCTCAATTCCTCTGTCATAATATTGTTATGAGACCAAAATGGTTTTACCACTTGACTTGACTCTTATTCTTTAGTAACTTGACAGAGGATCTTTTAAATTCCATACCATGAAGAAATATTTTTACTTATCCGCCACCCCTGAAGCACTGATAGCCTCGCATCTATCTCCCTATGATTTTGGAAATTATTTGGCTGTAGGTACAAAAAAGCGCACCCGGGGTCAAAACATTTTTTTTGAACTGGATGAAGAAAAAATGGAGAACCTGCCGGGTGAATACATTGAAAAGAAGTTGGTCCCATACGAAGACGGGGAACCCAAACGATCTGTATATCTTTCTATTTACAGGGTATTGGAACAAATTCCCCTTGGCGCAATAAAAAACCTTTACCTGGTGACAGATGATGGGAAAGTGCTGGAACTGGAAAATGTGAAATACAAATTCAAAGATCCTGATATCGTAAGGTTATATCAGCAATTCATACCTATTTCCACACGGGTGGCCAGCAGGCTCACCCCTCCGGAATTTATTCAATTCTTAACCGATACTTCCAAACCGGTATCTGCACCAAAAATATTTTTTGTTGAATTACAGCTGGGTTCGCTTGCCAAAGATTCTTATTCACCTATACATAATCTTCCCTATCCTAACCCCGATCACCTGAGAGATTGTCTTGCACGGTTGAAAGGATCAACAGACCGGTTGACAAAGACGGTATTAAGGTCGGTTAAAGGTGACCTTCCCTACCGGGTCATCAGGGATGGATTCTTCATTGGCGAGAAGGATAACTTCCTGTTCTTCCAGATGCCCTCCATTGAATTGCTTGAAAGCAAGTATTATTCCTGGTGGAGATCGGCCCTGGTACAATGTTTCTAAGTCGTGAAGCGTGAAGCGAGGGTGTGGGACGTGGGTGTGGTGGGGTGGAATCAATTAAGAGAATTGCATTGTTCCGGTGGTTTACTTAATTGATTATATATTTGTAAAAAAATCCATACAACATGAGATTTCATCTTAAGAGTATTCTATATTTTGGTGTGTTCTCCACTCTGGTTATCGGCGCGTGCCAGAAGGATGAGCCGGCAGATACACGAACCCTGATTCAGAAACTGCAGGATCTTCCTGGTGTTGAGGTTACGGAAATCACCCCTCAAAATTTCCATACACAATCTTTCAGGCTTGACATTACACAGCACCTTGACCAGTTCAATGCATCGAGCCCCACCTTTACCCAGGTAGCCTATCTTCATCATATTAGTGAATCTGCACCAGTGGTATTCGGACCTTCGGGATATGGTGTTTCGGAGCGATCGAGACAGGAGCTTGCCGATATCCTGCAGTGCAACCTGGTGACTGTTACACACCGTTTTTTCGAAGGATCGGCACCGGATCCATATGACTGGCAGTATCTTACTGTGGAACAGGCTGCAGCTGATCATCACCACATCGTTGACCTGCTGGATAATATATATGAGGGCTTATGGATCAGTTCCGGTGCCAGCAAGAGTGGGGAGACGGTATGTTTCCATAAAAGATTTTACCCTGATGATGTGGATGCTACTGTTGCTTATGTTGCTCCTTTTGTTTTCAGTACCAAGGATGAACGGTTCATAACATTCATGAACCAGGTAGGAACTGCGGAATGCAGGGAAAAGCAGGATGATTTTGAGCGGATGGTTTTGGAAAACAGGGACAGCTTACAGGTCAGGTTTGAGGAATATTTCCCTGATAATGGTTTTGTGATGAGCAGTGATCCTGATGTTGCATTTGAATATTGTGTTGTGGAATATCACTTTGCCTTCTGGCAGTTTCATAATAGTGATTGCAGCACCATACCGGAAGAAGGGGCGAGTTATGATGAGATGTTCGCGCACCTCAGGGATGTTACCTGGATCAATTTCTTTGCCGATCCTTATATGTTGTATTATGAGCCTTATTATTACCAGGCCCTGGCTGAACTGGGGTATCCGTCATACATAACGGAGCACATTGATGATTTACTGATCCATGCTCCGGACCCGGGTGCTGAATTCTTCGTCGTTTCGGATGTGACCCCCACTTATGATCCAACCGTCATCAATGATATTTACAGCTGGTTACAAACTGAGGGTGACAATATTATATATATCTACGGTGAAATCGATCCATGGTCGGCCGGCATGATTGAACTTACCGGTGAGACCAATGCGATCAGGGTGGTTCAGCCCGGGGCTGATCATAGCGTCAGGATTGCTGATCTGGATGAAAAAGATCTTGTAATCGAGACATTGGAAGATTGGCTGGGGATTGACATTAATTTCTAATCATGCATAGAAAGGACAAAGAAATAACTGATTTTAAGGCGATTGAAAGCATAATGGATCAGGGGATCCTCTGCACCATTGCATTTTCGGATGGAACTGAGCCCTATCTGGTAACAGTTAATTATGGATACCGGGATGGTTGCATCTATTTTCATTCTGTGAAAGAGGGCAAGAAAATGGATCTGATCATGAAACATCCCAGGGTGTGCTTCCAGGTTATAGTAGATGATGAGCTTG
>CAYZEZ010000166.1:0-11007 GCA_964477295.1 uncultured Bacteroides sp.
AGCATCCCATCCCATTTCTTCCAGGCATTTGTAACACCACTGTATTTCGATGCATATTGGATATAAACTGAATTACTTTTCTTCATCTCCTCATCCATGATATTCATCCTGATAGTCCGTACATTGATTTTCTTAGGAACACTAATTTCAGTTATTATCTTTAATTCATGTGAGGTCAGGAATTGGAAGGTTGACCCCGGGTATCCGATGACCATGGTAAAATCATTTTCACTCACTCCATCCAGACTGATGGGAAGGTATTTTTTTGGCTTATATGGCTTATTATCAGGAGAATAAATTGCTGGCTGATTGTCCTTGCCTGCATAAATCCTGAACAATGAAAAATCTCCAGTATGTCTCGGCCAGATCCAATTATCGGTATCGTATCCGAATTTCCCAATGGCTGATGGGGGTGCACCTACCAACCTTACATCAAGATAATCCTCATAAACAAACATGAAATACTGGTTACCATAAAAAAGAGGCAGAATATCCACGTCCAGATTTGAATCCCCGATAACTTCCTCCTTCAATTCCTCAATGTTTCGCCTGATGGTGATCCTCCTGTCCCCAGCCTCCATTTCATCAGTAACACCATTTAATATCCGGTCAGAAACATCCTCCATTTTTCTGAGAAAAGTAACCGTAAGGCCAGGATTAGGCAATTCCTCCTCCCGCGACATGGCCCAGAATCCATCTGTCAGGTAATCATTTTCGACACTCGAATGCGCTTGAATACTTCTGAATCCACAATGATGATTGGTTAATATCAATCCCTCATCCGAAATAATTTCTCCGGTACATCCACCGCCAAATAATACAATGGCATCCTTAATACATGCCTGGTTGATACTATAAATATCTTCAGCAGAAAGCTGAAATCCATTCGCCTGCATATCTTCGATATTGAGCCGGCCCAGTAGTACAGGAAGCCACATTCCCTCTTTCCCGGACGCAATTCCAAATCCAATCAGAGCTGCAACAAAAAGAAGTAAGATTTTTTTAAAAGTCCTTATCATGATCATACATTTAAAAATAATTTTAGTTCCTGATATAACTTTTGAACCGGTAATCCCATTACATTAAAATAGGATCCCTCGATACGCTCAATCCCAATGTATCCTATCCACTCCTGAATGCCGTAGGCTCCTGCCTTATCCAGGGGTTGCCATTTGTCGATATAATACATTATTTCACTTTCCGTCAGGTTAGAAAAATATACAAAAGTGGAAGCAAAAAAAGTATGTTGTTTATCAGGTAGTGTCAGGCATACCCCTGTAATCACTTCATGCATATTACCGGATAATCTCTGAAGAATGCGAATGGCATCATCATGATCAACCGGTTTGTTAACTACCTGCCCATCCAGCCAAACAATGGTATCTGCGGTGATCAACAGGGTTTTATCTGGTATTACAGGCATGGCTGCGCGGGCTTTTAATCTGGCCAGGTAAACAGGAATTTCTTCTTTCGATAATCCATCAGGGTAGGTTTCCTCAATATCATGATTTGCCAGTATTTCATAAGGAATCCCAATCTCAGTCAATAAATGTTGCCGCCTGGGAGATTGAGATGCAAGGATTACCTTATAATCATTCAACAAATCAGCAACCATAACCCCATATTAAAATGAATTTGTAATAATAAAGTAAACAACTATGGAGTAGGCTATTCCTGCCAGCATAATAATCTTTGTTATGTTACTGGCCCTGTGGTAGTCATCTTTATTGCCGGCTTTTAAAATGATCCAGGCAAGAATAAAAAATGGTACAATAAGGAAAAGCAGCAGGTAAAACAAAGAAACCAGGTCATAGTTCCCATTAACTGTATAAAGCAGATACCTTAGAAAAACATAGGAAATGGCAAATATATTCGACAGGATCAGCACTATGATTATCCCCTTGGTTATTTTTATGCCGAGGACCACTGGAAGTGTATTCCGACCATATGCAAGATCGCCTTCAAAATCTTCCACATCTTTAATGATCTCCCTGACAAGATTTGAAAGGAATGCAAAAAAAGCAAATCCACCAACCCAGGCAAAAAGGCTGTTGAAATTAATATTATGTGCAAGCAGTATGTCGCGGTAAGCATCGTTGAGTAACGGAACTTCAAACAGTACTACCACAAAAGGAACAACTCCGGTGAATATAGAAACTATCAAGTTACCGATAAGAAACTGCCGTTTATAGGTTGTACTGTAAAACCAGAGAATCCCGGAAGCAATAATATATGCCACTCCCAAAGCCAGGATCCCAATTTTAACCGACAGATAAATTCCCAGACCAACTCCTGCTATATTTAACAATATGTGAATAAGCATAGCCGTCTTGCGCGAAATCTGTTTGCCGACCAGGACTGTGCCGGGCCTGTTCAGCATATCGGTCTTGGTATCAAAATAATCATTGATCACATAACCGGCTGCAGTGATGAGCATTGAAGATAACACCAACAAGAAGAAATGCAGATTGTCGAGCTGAAGTTCGAAATCATTGACCCTGATGATAGGCCTGACAATACAATATCGCATAAGATATTGTGTTGCCGCAATGATCAGCAGGTTTTTGTACCGGATTAGTTTGAAAAAATCAATCACAGAATTCTATCGATTCAGGGTTTAATATTTTAATGAATGGGTTACGAGTTGCGAGTTCCAGATAATCCGTTCAGGACTCATCTTATCTTCACTTCGTAAATCTCAAATCGTTAATCATTATTCTGAGATCCCATGGTTCACCAGTGGAAGGCTTCATCATGCATCCACTTTCCCTGAAGCCTTAGTACCTGTTCAATCACATCCCTCACACAACCCTCACCACCCACTTTGTCAGAGATATATTTTGAAATTGATTTTATTTCTTCAACAGCATCAGACGGACAGGCAGGAAAACCTACTTTCTGCATTACCTTATAATCAGGTAAATCATCACCCATATACAGGACTTCTTCGGGATCCAGTTTATGCTTGGTCATAAAATCTTCAAAATCAATCAATTTATCTCTCGACTTCAGATAAATATCTTCAATGCCAAGATGATGAAAGCGTTTGCTGACCGATCCCGAATTCCCGCCGGTTATAATCCCTATCACATATCCTTTCCTCACAGCATATTGAAGTGCATACCCGTCTTTAATGTTCATAGATCTCATCAGGTCTCCATCAGGATACAGATAGATCCTCGCGTTCGATAACACCCCGTCAACATCAAAAATAAAGGCTTTTATCCGTGTCAGGTCTTCTTTATAATTTTTCATAAAATGATTGAGATGGTACAATTTAGCCTGAACATCTCCGATCTATTCACCCTGACCACCTGTTAATTCAGAGATGCCCTCACTTACAAAGCTATATAATTTTTGCAACTCCGGACTATCACTTAGCTTATTGATATGCTCCTGGAGTATTTTTTGATCATTACGTACAGCGGGACCTGTCTGGGCTTTCCCGGGACTCATTCCCATGACCTTATTGGCGGTCTCCAGGATGAGTGGCCTTAGCAACTCAAAATCAAGGTGATTTGCATTCATGAAACCCTCAGCTTGGGCATACATATGGTTTGTAAAATTACATGCAATCACCGCTGCAATATGTAGAATGATTCTTCTGTCGCTGTCAAGCCTTTGGATGTTCCGGGATATGTGGCTGGCCATTTTCAAAATAGCTCTCTCATTATTATCTGAATTGGCCTCAATGCATATTGGAACCTGCTGCAGGTCGACCCGTCTTGCTTTCGAAAAAGTCTGCACGGGATAGAGAACACCGTAATTGTTGCTGTATGTTTTCAGGATATCCATTGCAACACTTCCCGAAGTATGTATTAGCAACTGGTCCTTAAACTTCATCCTGTCCAGGACAGGCACTAATTGATCGTCGGGCAGACAAAGAAGGTATGCGTCGGCCGAATAATCCGTTGCACCCGGATCTGTGATCCATCTGGCTTTGACAGCTTCAGCGAGTGCTGACGCGGATTCTTCAGTACGGCTAAAAACCTGGCGGATGGTATAATACTTACTAAGGGATTTTCCCAGGTGAGTGGCTACATTACCTGCACCAATAAATACGATATCTTGTTTAGATCTGGTCAATTATCGTTAGAATTGGCCGCTGAGAAAATTATATACTCCGAACATCAGCGGTATTGACCTGTTATATCAGAAGCAATATCGATTTTCTGAAATGAGCATATCGGCAATCGACCTTCTAGCTTCTTTCACATTAACACCTTCAACACAGGTATAATGCTTCACTCCATTCAACAATTTCTCTCTCACATCACCATACGCAAAACTATAAATGGAGTCAAGAGCAAATTTCCTTATCCGGCTGGCGGCATCAAAGGTAAAGACATCGAGCATTTGCTTATAAAATACAACAGCGGATTCACCCTTCATGCTTTCCAGTTTCTGAACACGCAGCAATGCAGATTCAGCACCATAAAGTTGCATGACGATATCAGAGATGTTGATTATTATTTCCTGTTCAAGAACCAGCTTACTGGCAAACTTATCAGAAGCAGTCTTCATTAAAATCAGGGCCACTTTCTTGAAGTTCTTTACATATCTTTTCTTCCTGTCATAGTATGACTCATCACCTGCCTTAACATCAGTCAGGCCAGCCAATTCTTCCATTACTTTTTCAGCTTCCTCCATCAGTGGAAATTCACCTTTTGCCCCACGCTTCATAATGGTATCTGCAACAAGAATCCGGTTAATCTCATTGGTCCCTTCAAAGATCCTGTTGATCCTTGAATCCCTGTATGCCTTGTCAACCTCCATTTCTGCTGAATACCCCATACCTCCATGGATCTGAACAGCTTCATCCACAACATAATCGAGTGCTTCAGAAGCAAATACCTTCATGGCAGCAGCCTCAATGCCAAACTGGTTAAAGGCTTCCATCGTATTTCTCCCCTTGTCTTGTCCCTTTTCGACATAAAAATTAATGGCATCGTCCAGGTCTTTGCTGGCCCTGTAAACAGCCGATTCCATTACAAAGGTACGGATCACCTGTTCAGCTAATTTATACTTAATGGCTCCGAACTCTCCGATGAGGCAATTGAACTGCTTTCTTTCATTTGCATAACCAACAGAATGTTTGATTGCCCTTTTGGCGGCTCCGATCACATTGGCACCAAGCTTGATCCTTCCCATCTGCAGAATATTCAGCGCTATTCTGTATCCCTCGCCACGCTTGCCCAATAAGTTCTCCACGGGCACCTTGCAATCATTAAAAAATATCTGCCTGGTTGAAGATCCCTTGATACCCATTTTCTTTTCTTCAGGATTCAGGGTGAACCCTTCAAAGCCTTTCTCGACAATAAATGCACTCAATACCCTGTCGTTGTCAATTTTCGCAAACACAGTATACACATCGGCAAAACCCGCATTGGTGATCCACATTTTCTGACCGTTAAGGATCCAATGGTTCCCGTCTTCCGATAAAACGGCTTTAGTTGTCCCGGAATTAGCATCCGAACCGGCACCCGGCTCGGTAAGGCAATAAGATCCGGCCCATTCACCACTGGCCAGTTTGGGTATGTATTTTTGCTTCTGCTCCTCATTCCCGTAATATAAAATGGGCAGTGTTCCGATTCCCGTATGACAGGAATATGCCACAGCATAAGAATACCCGGCGCCCATTATCTCACTGGCATACATCGAGGTTAAAAAGGATTGTCCGAATCCATCATATTCTTCGGGAATGGTTATTGCAAGTAACCCAAGCTCGCCGGTTTTATCGAGCAGGCTTCTCATAAGCCCTTCTTCCTGGGCATCGATACGGTCGAGAACCGGGAAAACTTCCGTCTCCAGAAAATCCTCACAGGTCTGCCCGATCATTTTCTGCTCTTCATCAAATTCTTCGGGAATAAATACATCGGCAGGATCAGTCTCCTTCACCAGGAACTGTCCTCCCTTTACTTTAAGAGTGTCTGCCATTTTGTTTGATTTGGTTAATTTCAGGTCAGCGTAAAGTTAATATTTATAATCCGATAGCCATGGCTACCAGCTCAGCTATATCGTAATTCTTAACGTCCTCTTCCCGGTTCTTATATTTTAATCCATCCGTCATCATCACCATGCAATAGGGGCATGCAGTGGCAATGATCCCCGCCTTTGTTGCCAGTGCCTCCTCCGCTCTCTCAATGAATACTTCCTTTTCTCCCTTTTCCGCTTCCTTGAACATTTGTCCCCCGCCGGCACCGCAGCATAATGCGAAGCTTTTATTTCGCGGCATTTCGGTATTTTTCACGGGAAGTGCCCGCAGCACATTCCGGGGAGCATCGTACTCACCGTTTGCCCGTCCCAGGTAGCAAGGATCGTGATATGTTATCGTCTGATCATCAAGCACATCACCATTGATTGTCAGTTTGCCGGCCCTGATCTGTTCATCCAGGAACTGCGTATGATGAATGACTTCATAATTGCCTCCCAGGTCGGGGTATTCATTTTTAAAAGTATTATAGGCATGGGGATCACAGGTAATGATCTTTCTCACCTGATATCCATTCAATATCTCAATATTCATCATCGCCTGCATCTGGAACAGCATTTCATTTCCGGCACGCCGTGCCACATCCCCGCTGGAAGATTCCTCGGTTCCCAACACACCATAAGATATTCGGAGGTGGGTAAGGATCTTTGTAAATGCCATCGTTACCTTCTTGTACCTGTCATCAAAAGCTCCGGCACTACCAACCCAGAAAAGATACTCAGGGGTTGTATCGTGCGCTACCAGGTCAGCCATCACCGGTAATTCAACCGGAGTACCGTCATTCATTGCGAGGTCCTTAGCCCACAGTATCCTGTCTTCCGGGGAAAACTGCCAGGGCGCACCGTTGTTTTCGATATTTGAAAAGATGGCGTTCAATTCACCGGGACCGGCAGACTCTTCCATGACAAGGTACCTTCGCATGTCGACGATCAGCGACGGATGATTTATATTAATAGGGCATTCCTTAGCACATGCATTGCAAAGCGTACAGGCCCATAGCTCTTCTTCCGAAATGTAATCCCTGACAAGTGCTTTGCTGTCGGAATATTCTGCTCCCTCTTTAATGATCCCGGGGCCTTTCTCTTTCATCCTGGCCCTGACATCCATGATAATTTTCCTGGGAGATAGTTTCTTGCCGGTTATGTTAGCCGGACAAACCGAAGTACACCTCCCGCATTCGGTACAGGCCAGGCTATCGAAATAGTTTTTCCAGGTTACGTCTTCAATATCCAGTACACCAAATCTTTGCACATCCTCTTCCTCCCCCTCCGAAGGCGTTGCAAAAGCAGTGTCCGGATCCATCATGATCTTCACTTCCCTGGTAATGCTTTCCATGGTATTTATTTTACCCAGTGGTTCGAGCCGGCTTAGAAAAGTATTGGGGACCGACAAAAAAACATGGAAATGTTTCGAGTATGGAAGGTAGTTCGCAAAGATGAATATCAAAATAATATGGGTCCACCAGTTGATTTCAAACAGTATAACGGATTGATTGGGTGATGAATGCAACCAGGTTGCAAGCAAGTGGCTTAAAGGATAAATACCAAATCCGGCTTCCCCGTTGTACTTTATATGATTCACGTATGAAGTATTCATTCCCAGCAGCGTGATCATTAAAATACCTATCAGTGAGAGTGCGATATTGGCATCGATATGTGAAATGCTTTTCATCTCTATCCCTTCAAAACGCCTGACAGGAATGAACAGCCTCCTGACAAGAAATACAATGATGGCCAACAGAATAATTCCCGCAAAAATATCACCGGATGCCATGATTACATCATATACCACGCCCAATCCTTTCAGTACCTTTTCTGTTCCGAAAATTCCATCGATGATCATCTCAATACTGCCGATCAGGATCACGCAAAATCCCCAGAATACAAGTGCATGAAGCAATCCGATTACAGGGCGCCTGAAAATTTTGGTTTGCCCGAAAGCCACGTTGAGCATTACACCAAACCTTTTGCCCAGCCGGTTAATGCGAAATCCCTTCCTGGTAATTTTAAAGAACCTTATATACCTGATCGTTGTAAAGGTAAATACGCTGAGCGCAACCAATACTGAAATAATAAAGGCAAGTTGTTTAATCATCTGGTTTTAAATAAGAAGTAGACAGATACAGGTAAGGTCAAATAAGGTAAATTATTATGACTTTACAGATCTTATTTCTTTAATCAATTCGGGTATTACTTTCAGCGCATCTCCTACAATACCGTAATCAGCAGTTTCGAAAATAGGAGCATCCTTATCGGTATTAACTGCAACAATGTATTTTGAGGAACTTATACCGGCTACATGCTGGATGGCCCCGGAGATACCAATTGCAAAATAAAGATTGGGTGCAATGATCTTTCCTGTCTGACCGGTATGCTCATCATGGGGTCTCCACCCTTCATCCGAAACAGGTCTTGAACAGGCAAGGGCAGCGCTCAGCAACCCGGCCAACTCTTCGAGGGGTCCCCAGTTATCAGGCGATTTCATGCCCCTGCCGCCCGAAACCACAATTTCCGCATCGGTCAGGATTATCTTACCTGTCTGTTTATCTACTTCCAGAACATCCGTTTTGGGTGCCTCTTCAATTTCCGGTGAAATGTTCTCAATCACCGCCTGGTTATCCGTTTCAATGAGTTCAAATGAATTCTGTGACAGGGTAATCACTTTGACCGGTGAAGTGATCTTAACTTTGGAAAAAGCCTTGCCGTTAAATACTTTCTTAGTAATCACCATTGGATCAATTGATTCCGGCAAGGCAGTAACGCCCGAAACCAGTCCTGCTGATAATTTTACAGATAACCTGGGGGCCAATGCCTTTCCGGTGTTGTTGTGAGACAGGGCTATCACCTGCGCGCCCTCCTTAACAATCACCTTTGCCAGTACGGAAGTATAGGCCTGGTTATCGAGGTATTTCAAACTGTCATCCGTAAGGCTAATGATCTTTTTGGCACCATAATTACCCAGTTTCTTTAGTTCATTCTCCTGAACCTCTCCAATTGAGACAGCTGTGACATGAGTCCCCAGCATTTCAGCTATTTTGCTGGCATAGGACACCAGTTCAAAGGATAATTTCTTGAACCGGCCATCCCAGTTTTCGGTATAAACAAGCACTGACATATATTTTCGGTTTTACTTTATAATTATTGTCTATAATCTAAATTACTAGTTGCGAGGTACTGGTTACCATGTGTCTGTATTGTGTTAACCTGCAACTTGTAACTTGCATCCTGCAACTTCCTAGAGAACTTTTGCTTCATTTTGAAGCAGCTTCACCAGTTCTCCCACATTTTCCGCATCGATCATAACGCAAGGCTTCTTTGGAGCAGGCAATTCAAATTGCATGGTTTCAGTGAATGGCTGAAGGGATACAGGAGCGATCACTTCCATGGGTTTCTTCCGGGCCATCATAATGCCCCGCATAGCCGCTATTCTCGGTTCAATGGCGATCCCCTTCTGCACTATTGCTATCAGTGGGACTGGTGCTGTAAGTTTTTCCTTCCCGCCATCCACTTCACGATAGATCATCATTTCAGATCCATCCATCTCAATTGCTGAAACAGCTGAGACAGAAGGGTAACCAAGAAATTCGGCCAGCATTCCTCCGACAGCAGATCCATTATAATCGCTCGATTCAATTCCACACAAAATCAGATCAAATGACTTTTGTTTTACTACTTCTGCAATCTGGCCGGCAACAACGTAAGCATCAACCGGTTCAGTATCGATCCGAATGGCATCATCTGCCCCAATGGCCAGCGCCTTTCTTAGTGTAGGCTCACAAATTGCTGATCCAACAGTGATCACTGTAATGTTGTCAATCTGACTCCCGGAACTCTCTTTTAATTCCAGTGCCCTTGTCAGGGCCAGCTCATCCCAGGGATTAATTATCCACTGGATACCGTCTGTCTGAAGATTTTTTTGGTCGTCAGAAAATCTGACCTTTGTAGTTGTGTCAGGCACATTGCTGATACAAACAAGGATTTTCATAGGTATAATATTAAACTATTAAAAGGCTAATTCTTTATTAATCTGACAAATATAAAAATATATATATAAATAAATAGCAATGGTTAATAATCTATAATCAGTTCAAAAAAGAAAGGCTGAAAATTAGCTGTAAAACAACTAAAATTCAGCCTTTGCCATATAGATTTTAAAAATTAAGCCTGCGCGGTTGGGCCACCAAAATTCAGCGGCACCATTTGTCCTCCGGCCCCTTCCACCTTTTTTATTTCTCCGTGGATAGATTCAAACTTCTTAATATTATCCTGCAAAGCCATGAGCAGTCGCTTAGCATGCTCGGGTGTCAGGATAACCCGCGATTTCACCTCTGCTTTTGGCAAACCGGGCATAACCCTGATAAAATCAAGAACGAATTCAGAACTGGAATGGGTTATAACTGCCAGGTTTGAATAAACACCCTGAGCTATATCCTCCTTCAGCTCAATATTAATTTGTGTTTTCTGCGCTTTTTTATCTTCCATAATATTTGATTATTATGATTGCTGATCTTCTTCCTCAATTACTTCGGGATCCATTTTGCTTTGAGGAGACACGAGGCTTTCATATTCCTCGCGTGATCCAACCACCAGTCTCTGGTAATCTCTCACTCCCGTTCCGGCAGGAATTAAATGACCCACAATGACATTTTCCTTCAATCCTTCAAGTGTATCCACCTTACCATGAATAGCTGCTTCATTTAATACTTTTGTTGTTTCCTGGAAGGAGGCTGCTGAAAGAAAGCTCTGGGTCTGCAGGGCTGCTTTTGTAATGCCCTGAAGTATTTGTCTTGAGGTAGCCGGAACCGCATCACGTGACTCCACCTGTTTAACGTCTTTCCTCTTCAGCAATGAATTTTCATCACGTAATTTTCTTGCTGTAATGATCTGGCCTTGTTTCAGGTTTTCTGAATCACCCTCTTCAAAAATGATTTTTTTACCATAAATCCAATCATTTTCATTCATGAATTCCCACTTATCAACAACCTGTTTTTCAAGAAACTTGGTATCGCCCGGATC
>CAYZEZ010000167.1:0-10979 GCA_964477295.1 uncultured Bacteroides sp.
AGGACCTGGTTATTAAAGATATCCCATTCAGCGAATTTAAAAATGCCCGGCATCTTCATCTATCCTCTTTGTTCCTTCAGACAGGAATAATGAAGGATGTACTGCATATTTTCAAACAGGCTAAAAAGGAAGGGATGACTACATCGATGGATATACAGTGGGACCCGGCAGAAAAATGGGACTTTGATTATAAGGAAACATTACCCTACATCGACATATTCTTTCCAAATGAAGCTGAGATCAAAGCACTTACAGGAGCAAATGATCCGTTAAGTGCAATTCATAAACTAAAACAATTTGCGAATACCATAGCTGTAAAAAGTGGCGATAAAGGATCTTTCCTCTGGAAGGAAGATAACCTGGTCCATAAGAAAGCCTATACCAACAAAAAGGTGGTGGATGCAATTGGGGCAGGCGATAGTTTCGACGCAGGATTTATTCATCAGTTCCTGAAGGGCAAACCTGCAACTTCCTGCCTCGACTTTGCCAACCTTACAGGCGCCATATCAACAACTGCTGCCGGTGGTACAGGGGCTTTTGAGGATTTTGAACAGATCATGGAAACAGCAAGAACAAGATTTAACTATGAAGGATAACACGCTGACCGAAGTATTAAATAATGCGCTGGAACAAAAAAGGGCACTGCTGGCTATCAATTTTTATAACGCTGAAACCCTGCAAGGTGTATTAATGGCTGCCGGCAGACTTGGCAATCCCATCATTCTCCAATTATCACGGAGCTCTATTGATTATCTTGGAATGGATCTCGCTGTCAGCATGGGCCGAACCGCACTGGGACAATATAATGTCAGGGGATGGATCCACCTCGACCATGGAGGGTCTGTGGATCTGGCCCAGCGATGCCTCGATGCCGGGTTCGATTCTGTTATGATCGATGCCAGTGAACAACCATTAGCAGAAAATATAAAAACAACAGCCGAGGTAGTGAAGCGTGCTGAAAAATATAATGCCAACGTGGAGGCTGAGCTTGGATATATTGCCAAACTGGGTCAATCAAAGGAAAAAACCGGCTTCACAGAACCCGCCGATGCAAAATCATTCTACGAATCAACCGGCATAAATGCACTGGCCATTGCTATCGGGACCAGCCATGGATTTTATAAGGAGGAACCCAAATTGGATCTTGACAGGTTACAGGAGATACATTCAATGGTCCCGATACCTTTGGTCTTACATGGTGGATCCGGCATCCCGGCCAGCTCACTGAAAGAAGCTATCCGGCGCGGCATTTGCAAAATCAATATCGCGACAGAGATAAAAAATATTTTCATACAAACCCTCAAGCAAACCCTGTATCAAACGGATGAGATAGACCTCCGGAAAGTCTTTCCGGAGGCCATAACGGCTGTCCGGAACCTGGTAGAGGAAAAAATGAATACCATATTAACCTGATCATTATGAGAACATTACTTTTCATATTAATATCAATACCGGTAATTTTCATAACCGGATGCCAGGAAGAAAGATCCGATCCGGCTACCGGGACAGGAGATCCCGAAACCCTCCTTCTTAAGAATTTCAGGCCTGAATCAATTTACAATATACCGGTAACCAGGGTTGAGAAGGCCATGTATCCGGTAATTGACATGCACTCTCATGTGTATGCCGGCAGCGGGGAAGAAATTCAGGAGTGGGCAAAAACGATGGATGAAAAGGGTATTGAAAAAACCATTGTTCTCAGCAAAGAACACGGACACAAGTTTGACTCTGTATACGATGTCTATTCAAAATACGCGGACAGGTTTGATGTGTGGTGCGGGTTTGACTACTCGACCTTTGAAGATCCTGATTTCCCTGCTGCCGCCATAGCTGAACTGGAAAGATGCCACCGGAAAGGCGCCAAGGGAGTCGGCGAACTGGGAGACAAGGGAAAAGGGATGTACTATTCGAAACCACCTGCATGGGGCATGCATGCAGATGATCCCAGGATGGATGCACTCTGGGAGAAATGCGGAGAACTCGGGATGCCGGTCAATATACATATAGCCGATCCCAAATGGATGTACGAAAAGATGGATTCAACCAACGACGGATTGATGAATGCCTATTCCTGGAGGCTCGATAACCAGCCGGATATTGTCGGCCACCAGGGAATGGTGGATATCCTTGAACGAACCGTGAAAAAACATCCCAATACAACATTTATTGCCTGCCACCTGGCGAACTGCAGTTATGATCTGAATATTATCGGCAATCTGCTGGATGCATATCCGAACCTGTACATCGATATCAGCGCCAGGTATGCAGAGGTTTGCGCAACACCAAGAGTCACGAAAAAATTTATAGAAAAATACCAGGACAGAATAGTGTACGGAACCGACATGGGAACCTCCCCTGATATGTATGAAATCACTTTCAGGCTGTTGGAAACGGCAGATGAGCACATCTATAATGATAATTTCGGCTATCACTGGCCTTTGCAGGGTTTAGACCTGGCAGATGTTGTGCTTGAGAAAATTTACAGGTTAAATGCAATGAAACTAACTAAATAAAAGTAAAAATATTTGAAAAATAATTAAACGAAATATTTAATCTTTTCAAATAATTACTTTATATTTGATTTCAGAAAACCTAACCATTTAAATTAATAGACAATGAAAAATTATGTAAAGTTCATTTTGCCCTTATTTATTTTTGTTCTTTTATTTGGTGGATGTAAAAAAACAGATCCACCTACAGCTGATTTTATCTATACTATTGATGTGCTGGCTGTGACCTTCGACAACCTGACCACAGGTGCTGACTCCTATCTATGGGATTTTGGAGATGGAGGCACATCCACAGAAGAAAATCCTGTACATATTTACACGGATGGCGGAACATTTACTGTATCACTGAAAGCTACCAATGAAGGTGGCAGTGATACGTATACAGAGGACATCACCCTGACCAAGCCAGCGGCTACCATCGATGGCACCTTCACCGAGTGGGCCGATTATACTGCCATTTACAGCGATCCGGATGGTGACAATGGGTCCCTGCTGGAATTCAAGATGACCTATGACGCTGCATTCCTTTACCTGTATGTAAAGGCTGATGCCAATGCCGGCCCGATCCTGCAGTTCTTCTTTGATAAGGACAATGATGGTGCAACCGGATGGGATTACTGGGGAGAATTTGATACCCCCGGAGTTGAATATTTGATGGAATGGGTCGTTGCAGGTGATGATGCAGGCTCCGGCACTCTCTTCTCGGCCGACGAAGAAGACTGGCCCTGGAATACAACGGTGGCAGAAAATGTTGTGACAGCTTCCTCAGGCTGGGTATCGGAATCAGGTAACAACATGATCGAATTCTCAATGGCCAGGAGCCTGATGCCAGATCTTGGAACCACGATCAGGATAATTGTAGACAATATGGACGCTGACTGGGAGGTAATCGGTTCATTGCCATGGATATTGCAGGATCCGCCTTCAACCCTGAATACCTTTACTTTTGAATAAAACAGATATTCTCATTAGGAAGCTGCTATCTCCATGGTAGCAGCTTTTTTTTTCTTAGACGACCCGTTATGCAAAAAATAATTACAGTACTGTGGATTATCTTCATGTTGAATGCTTTCCCCGCTTATCCACAGCAGTATTCTGCTTATGACTATGCCCCCTCCGATGAGATATTCAACAACCCGGAAAGGGGCTTTTATAAGTATACCGAGAGGAAATCGGCGAACGGAAGCCTCTCGCCGGGTACCCTGGAAAGTTACCGCAACAATGGATATACCATGATCTACAGAATTTATTATATGTCCGACTATGTGGATAGCCCCATTGCCGGGGAATACCTCGGTAAAATCCGTGAAGATTTCCAGGCAATAAGAAAAGCAGGCATTAAAGTAGCGTTAAGATTTGCATATACCTCGAAATCCACCGAACCCTATGGCGATGCCACACCCGCACAGGTACAGGAACATATAGCGCAGCTGAAGCCAATCTTACAGGAAAATGCAGATGTGATAGCTGTGATGCAGGCAGGTTTTATCGGGGCCTGGGGGGAGTGGTACTATACGGATTATTTTGCAACAGGTTCACCCGATAATGTTACGCCGGAAGACCTCGAAGAAAGGACAGACCTGGTCTATGCGCTGCTGGATGCATTACCTCCCGAACGGCAGATTCAGCTTAGATATGTAGGGTATAAAATGGATTTTTTCGGTGACCAGCCCATTACCCCGGAAGAAGCTTACAATGGCAGCCCAAAGTCACGAATGGCTCATCACAACGACTGTTTTGTATCTTCCAACAACGATGTCGGAACCTACCATTCGGCTTACGACAGGACATACCTCAAACAAGACAGCAAATACATTTCCGTCGGGGGAGAGACATGCAGGTGGTATGAGCCGCGGTCTAATTGTGATACTACCCTGGTTGAAATGGCCCGTTACCACTGGTCGTTCATCAACATTGATTATTATGGTACCACGATCCAGAACTGGAAAGACGACGGCTGTTTTGATGATATCCGGAGAAAGCTTGGTTACAGGTACAGCCTGGTATCCGGATCACTGCAGGATGAGACCAAACAAAACGGGTCCTTCAGCGGCACCCTTGAACTGATAAATGAAGGTTTTTCAAATCCATACAATCCAAGGGGGATCGAAATCATATTGCGTCACAAATCTTCAGGGGATGAATTATTCATCCCGGTTGAGACAGATATTCGCTTTGTACCCCTGGGAGATACCATAAAACTTGAGCTTGAAGCCGGCATCCCGGAATCAGCCGTAAGCGGGGACTATGATGTATTCCTTAACCTGCCCGACCCAATGCTGAGCATCAAAAGAGATCCCAACTATTCCATTCAACTGGCCAATGAGGATGTGTGGGAAGATGCAACAGGGTATAATAAGCTGGGGCATACCCTTAATATTGATCCATCCAATGGTGTGCCTGATTACGAAGGGGATAATTATTTTTCACCGTTAGATGAATTTGCCTACATGGATACATCCCTTAACCCACCTTCGCAATTGTTTGCAAATCAATATGCAGATAATGCTGTATTATACTGGGGGCTCATCGAGGGTAATAAAAAATTTACGATCATCGAGCGTTCCGATAACGGCGGGGAGTTTGAAACCATTGCACTCCTTTCACCGGGAGTAACCTCTTACACAGACCGTGGCCTTACACCCGGAAATACGTATAGTTACAGGACTTATCTTTCGGATAATTATACGGGCACACCCTATTCCAATAGTGTGAGCGCATACCCGGATGATTCGGAATTCCTGTACCCGGAAATTACAATCGACGGGGCTGTCAATGACTGGCATCCCATCCCCCCCACCACCTCTGCCTTCGACACCAGCACTTTTGCTGCTTTTTGCTATGCAGATACAGGCTCCCTGAACATTTTGATCGCGGGAGAAAATATGACCGGGTTTCAACTCTGGCTGGAGACAGATGCCAATAATATGACCGGTGGGGATGCCTCAACCTGGACCACCCAGGGAATTGATTTTATGGTTTCTGCCGACTCGCTTTTTCACTTCGACCAGGGCTGGCAGTTTGTCCGCCTGCTTGATAATTACAACGCTGCCACATCAATATATGAATTCAGTATCCCTTTTTCAGGACTTTCACTTGATAATAACAGGATAATAGGGGTTGGCGTAATTGTATCCACGGGTGACCAAACCATATGCATGCCGTTCCAGGGTTCCACTCTTTCTGGGTATGAGAGGATATTACCACCCCAACCTCCGGCAAACTTCAGAGTGAAGCCATCCTCAGAAACCCCGGAAAGTAAACTGATCATGACCTGGGAATCATGCGGCGATTGTGACGGATATTTCCTGGAGAGATCAGCCGGTGATATGGAATCTTTCGAATTGCTGACCATGCTTGATCCCGGTGAATTCAAATACAGCAATACCGGCCTCGATAACTATACAACCTACTACTATCGTATGTTTAGTTATAATTTTGCGGGACCCTCCGGGTACACAACAACAAGAAGCGGATATACGCGTCCTGTCGGTATTAATGAAGCTATGGCTGATAATGAATTCCTGGTTTTTCCGAATCCGGCCGGAGACCAGATTAACCTGAAATTATCTGATCCCTTCCCGCACAATATTTCCATTTGCCTTTTTGATTTTTCCGGGAGACAGGTTTTAAGCCTTACACCTGGAAATGCTGACAGGGAACTGACAATACCAGTCTCAAACTGGCCGGCCGGCATTTATTTGCTGCAAATCCAATGGGCTGGAGAATGGTATGATAAAAAAATAATAATTGAATAAAATCTTTCGCTTATGAGAATGCATATTTATCTAATAATCATTGCCTTAATATGGATTGCCGGCTGCGGTAAAAGAACTGAAATTTCGCATGGCAACCTGGTAGTGGAGTTTGACCAGGAACTTCATTCCAGGGTTAACCATGCTGGTTCAACAGAGTTATTCAATCATCGTTTTAACCCTTCCGAATACCTGGTTACACGGGATGGGACTATAAAAGATTTCAATAAAACTTCATTCTTAAGCGAGGCCTTCACGGACGATATAGGAGACGGAACCAAATATGAGATGAAAGGCACATACAACAAGGATGGAACCTCCGTTGAAAAAAATATCCTGATCAGGGCGTATGACTCCTTCCCGGATATATTAATATATAATGTTACCTATACGAATACGGGATCTAAGAATCTTTCCATCCTGAAATGGGTCAGCCATCAACACTCAATAAATAAAATCCCCTCTGTAGCGGCCGCCCCCGATGATTTCTGGTCCTTCCAGGGAAGCTCAACCAGCTCCCGTGCAGATTGGATCCTGCCCCTGGCCAATGGTTTTTACCAGGAAAACTACATGGGAATGAACAATACCGATTACGGAGGGGGCATCCCTGTTGCAGACATCTGGAGAAAAGATGCCGGAATAGCAATTGGTCATCTTGAAATGACGCCTAAACTCGTTTCCCTACCTGTCCGGTATAACGAATATGATATCGCCGCCTCCCTTGGGATAATGAAAGAATTTGAGGATCCATTGAAACTGGCACCCGGGGAATCCATGGACACGTATGAAACTTTTATCATGGTACACCGTGGGGATTGCTTTCATTCACTCCGGGAATACGCTGAACTGATGCAGGCCAAAGGACTGGTATTTGCCGAACAGGAAGAGGCAGCCTTTGAACCGGTCTGGTGCGCCTGGGGATATGAAAGGGATTTTACTGTGAAGGAAATTGAAGGTACACTTCCAAAGGTGAAAGAATTGGGAATTGACTGGGCCGTGATCGATGATGGATATCAACAGGCCGAAGGGGATTGGGACGTAAACAGGAAAAAGTTCCCCGGGGGGGCACGCGATATGAAAAAACTGGTAGATAAGATCCATTCATACGGATTGAAGGCAAAGATCTGGTATGCTCCGCTCGCGGTGGATCCGGGGAGTAAGCTTTATGCTGAAAATCCCGATATCATTTTATATACGGAAGATTGGGCCCCGCAATTCATTACCTGGTGGGATGCCTGGTACATGGCGCCTACCTGTGATAAAACAATACAGCATACAAAAGATGTGGTCCATATGTTCATGGATGAATGGGGGATCGACGGGCTCAAGCTGGACGGTCAACATATGAATGCCGTTCCACCGGACCATCATCCGGGACATAACCTGGATTACCCGGAGCAGGCCCCGGAAAGGCTGCCGCAGTTCTTTCAGACCATCTATGAAACGGCCAGATCCATTAAACCGGAGGCGGTGATTGAAAACTGCCCCTGCGGATGCTGCATGTCGTTCTTTAATATGACCAGCATAAACCAGGCAGTCAGTTCAGATCCGTTGAGCAGCTGGCAGATCAGGTTGAAAGGCAAAGTATATAAGGCACTGGTCCCACAGGTTGCCTATTATGGTGACCATGTGGAGCTGAGTGACAATGCATCTGACTTTGCCAGCTCTTTTGGAATTGGAGCCGTCCCGGGAACCAAATTTACCTGGCCGGCCGATAACCCGACTGCTTCCGACAGTTACCTTTTAACACCGGAAAAAGAATTGATATGGAAGAAATGGTTTACCCTGTATAATGAGATGATGCTGTCAAAGGGGACTTACCTGGGGAACCTCTATGATATCGGTTTCGACAAACCGGAAACCCATGTGATAAAAAAAGAGGACACCCTGTATTACGCTTTCTTTAGCGCTGAATGGGATGGAAAAATTGAACTCCGGGGACTGGAACCCGGCAAAGAGTTTCATATTTTTGACTATGTAAATGACATTGACCTGGGGACAGTGTCCGGCGATGATCCCTGGCTTGATGCAGATTTCAAGGGATCGCTGTTAATTGCCGTAAACCAACAGAACTAATCTTACTATTATGAACCAATTCATTTTATCTATTGCTATTATTCTGGTTGCTGGCTGTTCCTCTTTCTCACAGGGCTCCAACTTCCATCCCGTCACCATTGAGTCAGAAATCACAGCCGTCCAACCCATGACCGGGATCGTTTTCTGGACAACCAGTAGTGATAAAAATACCGATGCCATATCGCTGGAATTTTCCTACATGCTTTTTAATGATATTGTTTCCGATAGTGGTGTCTACGACTGGACCGCCGTTGAACAAAAGCTCGATGCAGTTGCAGGAAGAAGCCACCAGGCCATCTTCCGGTTCAGATATACATACCCGGGATGGGAAACCACCGTACCGGATTATATAAAAGACCTGCCGGACTATAACGAAACCAAGGGCAAATCGGAAGGAAGGGACACCTGGTTCCCCGACTGGACTCACCCTGAGCTCAGTCGGTTTACACTGGAATTCTACACTAAATTTGCTGAAAAATACGATGAAGATCCAAGGCTTGCTTTTATCCAGGTCGGTTTCGGGCTGTGGGGAGAATATCATATTTACGACGGCCCGTTTATCCTGGGAGGAACTTTTCCTTCAAAAGAATTCCAGGAGGATTTCTTCCATCACCTTGAATCGGTTTTCATCCATACACCCTGGAACATCTCCATCGATGCAGCCGATGATACCTACTCGCCTTTTGAGGCGAAACCGGAACTGAAAGACATAAAATTCGGCCTGTTCGACGATTCTTTCATGCACGAGGAACACTCCACCTATCCAGGTGAGTACAATGCATCGGGCTGGAAATTCTTTGGAGAAAACCGGTTCAAAACCAGTCCTGCCGGGGGCGAATTCAGTTACTATACCGATTACGACCAGGAGCATGTGCTCGATCCTGAAGGTCCCTATGGCAGGTCATTCGAGGATTTTGCAGGACAATACCACATCACCTATATGATCGGGAACGACCAGCCCGGATACCAGACGATGGCCCGGATAAAACAGGCCAGCATGGCCACAGGTTATAAATTCCGGATCAAATCCTTTTACGCCTCATCCGATTCATCTGTCATCACGGTAACCAATGATGGCATCGCTCCCCTGTACCATGACGCCTTTGTAACTGTAAACGGGGTGCGCGCCGCTGAAAGCCTGAAGGGTCTTGTCCCGGCAGAAGAAAAAGTATATTATGTGGCCTCAGGGGGTGATGAGCCTGTGCTGACCATTGAAAGCGACAGGCTTACAGATGGACAGGAGATCCAGTTCAGGGGTACAAACTTCACAGGCCTGATCCCGGTAAAAACGACGACTGGATTGGAGGTAAAGATAATTCGTCAACCGGGCTGTATCCATTTATCGCTTGCTGATGATGAACCTTCCGAATGGCTGTTGTATGATTTATCGGGAAGGATTATTCGCTCGGAGCAAAATGTTTCACACCTGACAATCAGTCAACTGCAATCCAGCGTTTACCTTCTGACGATCCGAAACAAAAAAGGAGTATTATCCCAAAAAATTTATTTGTAAAGGAAGCCATCCCGTCCCGAGTACTCGGGATCGGGATCTCCTTTACTGTTGAAAGAGATCCTGAAACAAGTTCAGGATGACAAATTATTATAATTCCTAGTTAGGATTCTGCACACACGCAGTATTGTTAATCATCTCCGCCTGCGGTATAAAATAGATCTGCCTCGGATCATCCCATGGCAATATATCCTCCCCTTCATCGGGATTCTGGGCCGTAGGGTAACTCCTGTCCAGGTCGATCTTGTTCCTTAGCAGGTCATCCCTCCGTATTCCCTCGTAGGCAAACTCTAGTCTTCTTTCACCCAGTACAGCTTCCAGTACATCTGCATAGTCATGAGTGGCCAGGTTGCCCTGTGTTACCAGCTCATCACCGGATAGACCGACCCTGGCCCTTATCACATTTACATCTGTCAGCGCAAGGGCATCATTCCCGAGATGCGCATTCGCCTCCGCCCTGTTCAGGTACATCTCAGAGAGCCTGAGGTACTGCGGGGAAGCCAGCGGGACGAGTCCGTCCTGGTTTGAGAACTTATTGATATAGAAGGTCTGGTAAGTAGTATTCGGATAATTCTTAATGACTCCGGGCTCCTTGAATATCGTATCCACCAGTTCATTCCTGACATCATGCCTGTACGTGGTAAGCTTCTGCATCAGGGATTCCGACGGAAACACCTCTCCCCACCCATCCGATCCGGATGCTCCTGCATTGTACATCGATCCGATAGATGCCTCCCCATGCTCCTCTTCAGGAGTAAAGTAAAATATAAAGATAGCCTCGGAGGATTGGTCTGAATTCCAGAATGAATTGGCATAGTTGTCGGCCGTCTCCAGCTCAAAGGGCCCGGCAATCACCTCATCCGCATAATAGATCGCTGAATCCCATTGTTCTGTGAACATATAGGCTCTGCTGAGCAAAGCCTTGGCCGACCATTCGGAAGCATATTTAATAAACTCCGACTGGCTCGCCTCCCTTGTTGTCATCAGTCCTTCAGCGCGCCTCAGATCGGAAATGATCTGGTCGTAAGTCGCTCCTACAGTAGCCCTGGCCTTATTGTCGTCTTCCGAAGTGCCGGTCCTTATGATGATGCCAGGTTTATCCGTCCCCTGCGACGGAGGTGTGGAAAA
>CAYZEZ010000168.1:0-3733 GCA_964477295.1 uncultured Bacteroides sp.
TCCATCTGCCATAGCCGGTCCTGCGCTGCCAGGTACCCGACGACCCGGTACAGATCGTCCTCACTATTCGCATACACATGAGGATTTCCATATTCATCCCTTAATACTTCTACAGGATTAGTCAGCCCTGTAATCTGAACATCTTCATTATAGTCTGGAACAGCCCTGTGCGAAATGTTATGAATCAGGAAAAATCCGAATACCACAGCTAATAATATCAGGATTAGTAAAACCTGCAAAATACGCTTAAAAATTTTCATAACTAATTGATTTATAGTTTATTCTACTGTCAGCTATCTACTGTCTACTGATTTCAGTTTTATTTCAAACTGCTTCAGACAACCAATTGCAATTAGGTATTGGGCAGTAATGTATGTACCCATAATGGCCAGTCTGGCCAGCGGAAATTCAAAGGTAAATTTATTAATGGCGATCAGGGAATCGGATAAAATAAATAATATTGCCCCGAACAGGACTAGCCGGTAACTTATAAGATTCACCTTTTTCTCACGGTTAATGGCAGCAGTAAGCATTGTTAATATGACTGCAGTATAGGCAATAACGGGTATTTTCATATCTCCCAGACCATCAAATAACAACCATAAAATGCAAATCCCGTAAGCAATAACAATAAATATAAGCCAGGATTTTTTGAAAAACAAAATATTTGGCCCACGGGTCGAAAAGAATGCTGACAGGTAAATAAGCTGGGCAATAAGAAATCCCGACAGTCCCACCATAAAAAAGATATCATTGAATTGATTCAGCTGCAGGGTGACGTCTCCGATCCAGGAAAACATTAGTGCCAGCAGGATCATCCTGTGAAATGAATTCATCTGCAGCCTTACCCGATCGTAATACAACATTATCAATGCGGGTATGATCAGTGCCTTGAACCCGATTGCAATCCACGCTGCTCCGAAGGCTTCGAGTGCGATAAAAATGATACCAACGGCAAAATAGAAGAATGTCAGGTTCCTGGTTGACATGATGTACAATTTGTGAGGCTCTGATTACGATATATAAAAATAAAAATAATTCCTATATTGTGTTTGCCATTATCACTAAACCATTAAAAATCATGAAAAAGGCAACCGTTTTCCTTTTCTTCATTTTACTATTATCTATCAGCGCATTTTCCTCAGATGGTAATGACCTGAAATCAGATACAACTGTTTCGGTAAAAACGGGTTTCAATTTCACACCCATACCCGTTGTGGCATATGACAGGGATATTGGTTTTAAATATGGTGGACTGGTCTATTTTTATGACTATGGAGATGGTTCGCGGTATCCATTATATGATCATCAGTGGTATATTGAGTGGTCACGGACGACTAAGGGAGGTGGCATAAACCAATTTACATATGACTCAGATAAACTGATACCGGGAATCAGGACGGCAGCTGAAATCAGCTACCTTACCGAAAAAGGTCTTGATTTCTATGGTTTTAACGGGTATCGTTCAAAACTGGACCTGAATTTTTCGGATGATGAGCATGACCGGTATATTTCACGGATGTTCTACCGGCAGGAAAGAAAAATGCTCCGGTTACGTGCAGACTTTTCAGGTGATTTAAAGAAAGATAATTTTAAGTGGTTTGCTGGCATTGAATTTTACAATGTTAACATGGATACTGTAGATATTGATAAACTCAATGAAGGACAATCTGATGCAGATAAGCTTCCATACATTGGAGGTGGACTATATGGATTATATTCCAATCAATGGGGTATTATTCCTCAGGATGAAATTAATGGTGGCAGCCATACCCTGCTCAAAGCTGGATTTATTTATGACACCAGGGATAACGAGCCAAATCCTATGAAAGGGATCTGGACAGAAGCCATTTTGGTTGGGGCGCCATCGTTTTTAAGTAATCGTGACCTGTCGTATGTTAAGCTGTCAATCACGCACAGACAATATTTTACCATCATACCGAAAAATCTGAATTTCGCCTACAGGGTTAGCTATCAGGGTAAAATATTCGGTGATATTCCTTCATATATGCTTCCATTTGTCCTTAACAGCCCGCCCAATTATACACGGGACGGAGTTGGTGGATCAAAAACCGTTCGAGGTGTTTTGAGAAACAGGATTGCCGGAGACGGAATTGTATATGCAAATACTGAACTGAGATGGAAATTTGTTCATTTCACTTTCCTCAAACAAAACTGGTACCTGGCATTAAGTACGTTCCTGGATGCAGGGATGGTAGTTCAGAAATATGATTTCGCCGAGCCAAATTTTACGGATATACCAATAAATGGAAAAATTTATTCGTATGAGGATTTCTTTCCTGATACAAATGAGACCCTCCATATAGGGTACGGTGCCGGATTACATATTGCTATCAATGAAAATACTATAGTTGCTGTTGATTACGGCTTGACTTTCCGGCCGGAGGATGATGGAACCAAAGCTCCTTATATTGGTCTGAACTTTCTATTCTAGGATTTGCAAGTCATTTGCTGTCGGTTTCAGAAAAAAATTCAATCTACAATACCCTCAAATTTAGCCGCTTCGATGATTTCCTCTTTATTAAGAATTGAAGAATACTGCAGCTCTTCATAGAGCCGTTCCACTTCGTCCATATCTCCCAGTTCATAATTAATGGACATGAGATAAAGGTAGACTGTTCCAAATACCGGTGACATGAAATCGTTGTGTACGGTCATCAGATCTTCAAAATGCTTAAGAGCTTCATTCAGCTTGCCATACTCATACAGCAACATTCCCTGGTTGATCTTTTGATTCAGCTCTGCGTCGAGCAATACATATTTAAAAGAAAAACATGCATCGGGACAATCCTCAATGATGTCGATGTATTTCATATCATCCGGGATGGGTGGAAAGACCAGTATGAAACTGATTTTTTCACCGATTGCCTGGAATTCATGTACATTGGGACAATCTGGTATACCCATGGATTGGATCATCAAGAATTCCTCATCATCCAAAGAATTCAGGATATAGGTATTGGTATCCACACAAAATGAGGAGCCCACACGTTTATTTGTAATCGCCATATAAACGAGTGTACGATCGCTTTTTAATTCAACCCGGTCAATTTCGAGGGTAGGATGACTTGAAAAAGAAAAGTTTGGTTTCTCGAATACCTGGGAAAATGATGTTGATGAGGCAAGTATCATCCCCGTGAAGGCAGGGGTCAAAACCATCAACTTAATGTAAAAACGAATAGTCCGTAACATAGATTCCTATCTGCTAAAATCGTACCAATCAGTTAAAAAAGAGGCTGTCTCAAAAGTACCTTTTGAGACAGCCTTCGATAATTATGTCCGTTAAATGATCCTAGTCTCCTGTAGCAATGTGCAGGTTCACTCCAACGGCTACGATAAATACGTTCTTATCATAGGTTTCTTTTACGTCGTTGATAACGCCTGTTACGCCTGTGCCTCCCACCTCATGCTTAAAATTCTTCTCACCATCAGCATAAATGGTATAAGAAGCAGCCAGGTTGACATCAATCAGCGGAGAAAGATGTAATTCCAATCCACCGCCAATTGTGTTGGTACTTAAGCTGTAACTCAGGTCAGTCTGATAAGCTTCCTGAACGCCGGTTGAGGTCATCAGCCATCCAGCACTAACAGCCATCAGTCCCATATTGAACTGTGCACCCAGTGCAATTTCATATAATCCGCGGTCGATCAATGCTTCGCGTCCGTCCCAGTCGGCTTTATCATCGAAATAATAGTGGAATCCACCGTTCAC
>CAYZEZ010000168.1:3833-10978 GCA_964477295.1 uncultured Bacteroides sp.
CGCGTCCGTCCCAGTCGGCTTTATCATCGAAATAATAGTGGAATCCACCGTTCACTGTCAACGGTCCGGGATGCACAGATGCACCAACTGAAAGCATGGCCGGGATATCCAGGTGAGTTTTGGCTCCGTCAGGGAACATTGTGACAGGTGCACCGGTTAACGGATCAAAACCAGTCGCTACATCTTTTGTCGTGTTATTGGTAAACTCGAGTGCAGTCTTAAACTCATACTTAACTGCAACATCAAGTATAGGCAGAGGCGAAATATTTACACTTACTATCGGGGTAATTCCGGTGGCTGTCTTTTCGGCATCTACTTCCTGGTCCTGAAGCAATCCTGCTGTTGCAGTAGCCTGCTGAGCAGTGGCTGTGTAACCCGCAGCGGCAGCGTTTAATGCGGTCACAGCCTGAGAATTTGTAGTAGTAGCCGGATCTACTCCAATCGCAGTCAGTGCTCCCTGTATGCCCGGATCAGATACAATCAAGTCACCAATAACCGGCATTCCATCTATGGCTGTTTGCAAACCGGTTGCAGCTGCAGACAGGCTCGCTGCACCGGCAGTAGCCGTGGCAGCAGCACTTGAAAACACAGTTGAGGCCGGCATCCATGTACCACCCATATTTAATTCAATGTCTTTAAGGTATCCAGTATAGGTTTCTTTTGCCGTGACCAGTCTTCCTCCGACAGCAACTGATATCATGTCGTTGATCTTGTAAGAAAGATTTGCCTGGTATCCAAAGAATACAGATGTTCCTTCGAAATTTACATCCATCCGGTAACCCTGTGCAGGCTGACCCTGAGCGGCCAGGATCGGGACCAGGTCAGAAGGACCATATTCGAATGATGGCAGTCCTTTTTCATAGGTTGCACCACCTCCCCCACCAATGGGATTAAAACCGGCTGAAATAGCAAATTTCCCAAATTTGAAGGCAGCATACACAGCCGGGAACAAGGGAGCTGAAACCTTGCCTTCGTAATCCTTAGGAGTGCCAGTTAACAGGGGATAATTCGTTCCAATCGTCCGGGTCTGCCATATGGACTGATTGTTCAGTGAGATGTGAAGCCCATTGGAAATTTTGGTTAATCCGGCAGGATTGTAATAAACGGCATCAATCTCGGTGGTTGCATCGCGACATTGCATCCGAGTATACATCGCACTGTGATTGGTATTGGTGACAATACCTCCGGCCCATACTGGTAGAAACAGGACCGCCGCAGCAATGAGAGCATAAAATCTTTTCATGGTTTGATTAAGTTTAGTTTAGACGAAACTAAGATAGGGAAATTAAAGAAAAAAGCAAATCAGTGAACGATGAACTAGAGGTCCAGGAACCTGGGATCTTCCGGATTGGCCAGGACAACATCATATGATTTGTTGACAATAAGATCGGCAGTATCCTTGAGGGACCGTACATTCTGGTGTTCCTTTTCCAAAACCTGCATGCGCCAATCATCCTGGGACTCTTTCATACGGGCCAGCTGCATCATTTTGGTTTCATGATAGGTGAGGTCGATAAACACCCTCAGATCAATGCCCTTGGTTTTTATTGCATACAGGCCATCCACCACCAGGAAATCGATCTTTTTAAAATCGGTGATCAGTTTATCCACCTGGTCCGGAATGATATCAATACAGGGCATCATAGCTTCCCTGTCTTCCTTGAACTCCTTAATGTTCCTCTGGATCAGGCTCCAGTCATATTCGTTTATACCCACACTTTTTATCCCGTGGGTCCTTCTCCACTCATTTCTTAACAGTGGCGGGACCTTATAATAATTATCTGTATGCAACACCTTGACGCGGATACGCTCTTCTTTAAGATATTTGGCTAAAGAATGTGATAACTCCGATTTTCCTGCACCCGATTCTCCTGAGAGGGCAACGATGTACTTATATCCTTTTTTCTTCTTTTTCATATCGTGCAGGATATATTTCTTGATTTCCTGTGCTGCTAATTTGTGTACTTCCTGTATAAGTAAGACATCGCCTAACATAATACTCAATTTTCCAGATTATTAATTTCAAGATTAATATTTAAATTCATTCCAGATCCCGCTCTTAATACTTTTCTCAGAATCGAATATAATAATTCTAACTGGCTCATTATCATGATCCTGGACCTTCACCCGAATGGTTTCTGAAGTGATTTCAAAGGTGTAATAAATTTTCCGGAATGCAAAATTGAATTTAATATTCTTCCAATGTGCCGGAAGATCGGGAGCAATCACCAGGAGTTCTTTCCGAAAATCCAATCCTGCCAGTGAATTAAGCACAAACAAAACGGTAGCGCCCATTACGCCGGCATGAATACCTTCGGCTGTTGTACCACCCTGTATATCAACAAAATCACTACTTAATGCTTCCATGTACATTGTCCATCCCAGTTCTTTCTTTTTAAGCTGGTTTGCCAGGTAAGCATGTACGATCCGGCTCAGGGTAGATCCATGAGAAGTTCGCTTAATATAATAGTCAAAATTCTTTTCCATGAAATCTGCAGGTACCCGGTACCCCATCTGTTCAATAATCCCTTTCACCTCTTTCTGATCGAGATTATAAAATGTCATCATTGTATCAGCCTGTTTGGCGACTTTATACTCATCGGGCGATTTACCTTCGGCTTTCAGGATACGGTCCATCCTGTAAATATTCTCATATTTTTCCCTGTATTCATCCCAATCAAGTTCCTTAAGGTTAAAATAACCATTAAACTGGGATATAACACCTTGTTTATTAATAATAAGCTTGAGGGAATGCTTTATCTTATCCCACTCCTTCAACTCTTCTATTGACATGCCAATAGTTTTCCTGACATCAGATAATCCGTCCTTATCAAGGTGTTCCAGGAGGTATTGTGCTTTCTCCAGCATCCAGCTTACCATAATATTGGTATAGGCATTATCGGTTAATCCTCCTTTGTCGGATCCGGGTACACGTTCATGAAACTCATCCGGTCCCATAACCTGACCAATGGAATATTTACCCGTTTTTTTATCCAGTTTACATTTACTAACCCAGAACCTGCATATCTCAAAATACAATTCAGCACCATATTTTAACATAAATGACTTATCCTGAGTTATCCAATAGTACATCCAGAGGTTATAAGCAATGGCAATATTTACATGCCGTTGCAGTGAGCTGTAATCTTCACCCCATTCACCTGAAATTGGGTTAAGATGGATGACCTGGGTTTCTTCCCGGCCATCACTACCGCTCTGCCAGGGGAACATTGCTCCCTTGAAGCCAAAGGTTGCAGCATATTCACGTGCTTGATCGAGGCGCCTGTAACGGTAGATCAGGGATGCTTTGGATACTTCAGGCAGGTGAATATGATATAGCGGAAGTATATAAAGCTCATCCCAGAAAATATGCCCGCGATATGCTTCGCCGTGCAGACCACGTGCTGCAATGGCGGCATCGAGATGATCGAAGTGCGGAGACGCGGTTACAAGGAGATGATAAATGTGCAGCCTGATCAGTTTCTGGGCAAAGCGGTCACCTGTCACAGAAATATCCATTTCATTCCAGAGCTCGTTCCACCTGCCGGCACTTTTCAGCAGTATTTTGTCGAAAGATCCGGCACTGGCACATTTTTGCTGAACAAAACCGACCAGTTCTTCACGCAAAGTCTCCCTCGAAGTGGTAATGCAGACAATCTTGTCCAGGCGCAGTGTCTGTCCCTTCTGAATATTTGCCTCATATTCAGATTCTATATATCCGGCCTTCTGATGATGGATCCAATCACTTGCCAATTCCTGGTTGTTCAGAGAAACTTTTAAACCGGCTGCTTCACATATATCTATTCCCGACTGGTTTGTATTCACACGGACAAACTGGATATTTCCTTCACCTCCCTGGCTAACTGGTTCCAGGTGGTGCTGATCCAGCTCACGATAACGCTTCACCCCATCATTAATGATTGCCCCGTCGATCACCGATCGAACCGTCATCAGTCCCGAAAAATTAAGCGGTGTGACTGAATATTCAATCCCTGCCATGTGCGGATCATCCATGCTGGCCATTCTCCTGGATTCAATCCTGAATTCCCTGCCCTTGTTATCGGCTGCAGCGATTGTTCTTACCAGGCAACCATTTTCGAAGGACAGCCTCCTGCCGATATCTTTTATTTTCCATTCATTTGGATCGAACCATGGGCCATCCTCAACTTTGAATGTTACCGGCAGCCAGTTAGGGCAATTTACATAATCTTCGTTTTCAATATCCCTGTCTGAAACTTTGGATATTCTCCTGTTATACAGGCACGTAATGTATGTTCCCGGATAATTGTATTCACCTGCTGAACATTCTTCCATTGATCCCCGCGTTCCAAAATATCCATTTCCTACAGTCAGCAAAGCTTCTCTCGATTTCTCTTTCTCCGGGTCATAATCCGGATAATGAACCGACCATTTTTCTTTTTCAAGTCCACTGGCAAACCATTCCCTTACAGCCTCAATTCCTCCCAATTCCGAAATATCCCCTACGACAATATCCGCACCATTTTTCTTTAGTTCGAGGCTGTTTCCTTCGCGAGCTATACCCAGTGTCAGGCCGAAATTCCCATTCCTTCCTGCCTGTACTCCACTCACAGCATCCTCAACAATAACGGCGAGTTCGTACTCCACACCCAAGTTATCGCAGGCCACGGTGAATATATCCGGCTGTGGTTTCCCTTTTAATCCAAGCTCCGCAGAAACCACACCATCCACCCTTGTTTCAAACAGGTCGAGTATGCCTGCGGTTTCGAGTATCGGCATGCAATTTTTACTGGAAGAGGCTACTCCAACGTGGATTCCGGCCTTTTTCAAATCATGGATAAAATCGACAGTTGACTGGTAAACCTGTACCCCGTCCCGCTGCAGGATCTGGTTAAAAAATTCATTCTTTTTATTCCCCAGCCCACAAACCGTTTCCTGGTCAGGCCCGTCAGAAGGATCGCCAAATGGTATATCAATGTTACGTGATTCCAGGAACGATGCTACTCCCTTATACCTTGGCTTGCCGTCTACATAAGGCAGGTAATCATCACTATGGTTAAACTCTTTAAAGGGTTCACCAAATCTTTCTTCACGCCGCTTAAGGTAATCGTTGAACATCTCCCTCCATGCAGTGGAATGGACCAATGCCGTAGTTGTGATCACGCCATCGAGGTCAAATATTACAGCCTGGAAATTGATATTGTCCATAAACTTGCCTTTTTTATAAGAAATTTATTTATAAACTTTGCGTTATAGCGGTTCGTAACATTGGATTGACTCTCCCCGCCCCGGGTGCTCGGGGCGGGGAATCATCGATCCTTTGTATATATTTTTTATTGCGTTCGCAGGATTCAAAGTTATCAATTAAAAATTTATGGGTAAATTAATATTTGTTTCCTTTGAATTACCGGTGATCATTGCCAGGGATGAAAAAAATAAGTGGCACCTGGCAAATAAAGATTATGGATTTTCGGGCAGGGTGGAAACCGTTTACAAAGATAGCAGCAGCATCTGGATCGGATCTCCTGGTCTTACCAAAGCCGAAATATCCAAAGAGGAATGCAACACTTATACTGAGAAACTGAATAAAAAAAAATACTACCCCCTGTTTCTCAGACGCAAAGAAACAGTAAAGTTCCTGGAGGGATTCAGTCACCGGACAATCTGGCCCCTCTTCCATTATTTTACCCAGAATACCATTTACTCAGAAGAATACTGGGAAAGTTATCAAAATGTAAACCAGCAATTTGCTGACCTGGTGATCGAACACCTGGAAGACGGAGACAAGATCTGGATTCATGATTATCAACTGATGTTGCTGCCCAGGCTTATCAGGGAAAAGAATCCCAACGTCTCTATTGGTTTCTTTCTGCATATCACCTTCCCATCCTATGAGATTTTCAGGTTGCTGCCCTGGAGGACGGAAATTCTGGAAGGCCTGCTTGGTGCTGATTTAATCGGTTTTCACACGTACGATTATGAACGGCACTTCATGAGCTGCGTCAGGCGCCTTCTTGGCCATGAGACCGTCCTGAACAGGATCCATCTTGAAGACCGTATCGTGAAAGTGGATTTTTATCCCCTGGGAATCAACTATGATAAAATCAGGAAATTTGCCGAAGATCTTAAACTGCAAAAAGAAAGCACACTCGTTCAAAAAGGATTATTTGATCAGAACCTGACTGGTAATGGAAAGAAACTCATCCTGTCGATCGACCGGCTTGATTACACAAAAGGGATCACGCTCCGTTTGAAAGCATTTGAGATATTCCTGGAAAAATATCCTGAATATCACGGCATGGTAAGCCTGCTTCTTTTCGTAATGCCTTCGCGTGAATCAGTGGATCATTACAAAATTCTTAAGCGTGAGCTGGACGAAATTGTAGGAAGGATTAATTCCTGCTGGGGAGATATCAGCTGGATGCCCATAAGGTATTTTTACCGGCAGCTGCCATTTGAAGAAGTTGCCGAGTTGTGCACATTATGTGATATTGCATTGATCACCCCCATCCGGGATGGTATGAACCTTATCGCCAAAGAATTTGTCGTATCAAAGATCGACAAAAAGGGTGTACTGATCCTGAGTGAAATGGCTGGTGCAGCTAAGGAGATGAGCGAGGCCATCATTGTAAATCCCAATAACCAGCTTGAAATGGCCGAAGCCATTAAGGAGGCAATAGAAATGGGCGAAGAGGAGCAAAAACAGAGAATAGATCTGCTGCAAAAAAGGTTGCAGCGGTATAATGTATTAAAATGGACGACAGATTTCATCGAAAGTCTTGAACAGGTAAAGAAAATCCAGCAAACAAAGCTGGCTATGAAGATCACTACAAACATCTCAGATCAGATCACGAAGAAATATTCAGCAGCCAGGTCCCGAATTTTATTCCTCGACTATGACGGTACGCTGATGGGATTCGACAAAGATCCTCAGAAGGTAAAGCCAGACAATGAATTAACCGGCATACTTAAAAAGCTCACATCGGATCCGTCAAACAATGTGGTCATCATCAGCGGCCGCGACAAAGAAACCCTGGGAAAATGGTTCCTGCCCCCATGGAAAATAAGTTTTGTTGCAGAGCACGGGGTCTGGTCGAAAACGCCCGACAGCAAATGGTCGATGATGGAACAGATCGATAAGAACTGGATGGAGATCATTGAATCCA
>CAYZEZ010000169.1:0-10965 GCA_964477295.1 uncultured Bacteroides sp.
TTGGCTTCGCCGTTTGGCTTCGCCGTTTGGCTTCGCCGAACTCAGAAACTCGTTTCCCCCCGAGTAATCGGGAAGGGGTAAGCGAACACAAAAAATAATTATTATGAAGGACAAAAGATTCCCCGCCACTTGCGGCCTTCAATTGAAAGATTAATTCTTGCTATGCAAAACAAAAGGATAACCAAAAAACAGCGGTTTACCAGGGTAATTGAATATTTCACAGATACCATGCCTGAACCAGAGACAGAGCTAACGCATCAAAATCCTTATGAACTGATTATAGCCGTAATTTTATCGGCGCAATGTACCGATAAGCGTGTTAACATGATCACACCTGATTTCTTTAAGACTTTTCCCACGCCAGAGAAACTGGCAAATGCCAGCCAGGATGAGGTTTTTGCACTTATAAAAAGCTGTTCTTATCCGAACAATAAAGCCAAACACCTGATTGGTATGGCTAAAACCCTCATCCAGGAATTCGATGGAGAGATGCCAGATACAGTGGAACAGTTACAAATGCTGCCCGGGGTAGGTAGAAAAACAGCCAATGTTGTAGCTGCTGTGATCTATAACAAGCCAGTTATGCCGGTCGACACGCATGTATTTCGTGTTGCATCTAGGATCGGTCTGACCAACAATGCAAAAACTCCCTTACAGGCTGAACTCCAACTCACTGAACATTTCCCGGAGGAGCTCATTTCAAAGGCACACCATTGGCTGATTCTGCATGGCCGCTATGTTTGTGTGGCACGAAAGCCAAAATGTGAGGATTGCGGATTAACCACAGTTTGTAGATATTATCAAAATCAGAAATTATAGAAATGCAAATCCTCAGTCAGAAATCAGAATACAGAAGTCAGAAGTCAGAAGAGTGGAATAAAAAGCTGCATAAAAGGAATATAGCGAAAACCTTAACCCTAAATCCACACCTGCAACTCACTCATCACTACTCATGAATTCCGGCAATTTTCATCCAAATTAATCGTTGTTAATTAATATTGCCTCATAAATTTGATTATCAACATTTTAATCCTTTTATTTAGAACACTTTTATATTTTTGTATCACAAACAGTTTGAATGGTATACATGAATAAGATAATAATCTTTCTTGGCCTAATTGCATTGTGTGTAATTCCTACCAGCTATTCAATTAAAAAATTGGATTTCCGGGATGCCCGGTTAAACAATGTATGCAAGGAATTATCAGGTGAAGCATTGCTGTATTTTGTTTTCGTTGACAATACACAGGCAGCTCCCTGGACCGAGTTTGATATGCGATCTACCATCGATTCGATCCGATTAGCAATTGATTGGCTGCATGCACAAGCGAGAAAGGAAAAAATAGAATTAAATATTAAGGCAGATTTTTATATTGGAAAAGAGTTTACCACTGTGCGGAAAAACCTCCCTGAGAAGAGTATTTATGAATCTATTACTACGCCCAACATAAAAAATGGGATGGTAACGATGAACAAATGGGCCGACGGTATTGCCAAGGTAGTAGGCGGAGCATTGCCCATTCATACGAAAGATGGGTTGCCGGAAATTAAGAATCCGCGAAATAAAGAACGGCTTGTTGCTTACCTCAGGGATGAGAATCATACGGAAAGTGTGGCTCTCTTTTTCCTACTAAATAATTATTTCAAACAGGATATATCGGTCCCATTGAATATATTTAATACTAACGATGTTGAATTTGCGATCATAAGCTATAAATATCCCAGCGAAATTGCTCATAATTTTCTTAATCTCTATGGTGCTGCCGACCTGAATGAAACAATATACAGAAAGAATGCCGGTAAAATCAAAATCCTGTCTGAGGAATTTCCGGACGATATTATGCAGGAACCTGCGGGCAAGAACATATGGGATTTGAATATAGGTAGTTATACAAAGTACCTTATTGGATGGACCGACAGCTATGATCCCAAATATGAATCCCTTTTCACAGATAAGTATGTGAACTATTAATCCTTTATCTTTGCATAAAAAAGGATTAATAATCTTCCACGATGGATCCCATCTATCTCGACCATAATGCAACCACACCCACTGATCCAGAGGTGGCTAAAGCGATGCAGCCATTTCTTGAAGACTACTTCGGGAATCCTTCCAGTGCACATCAATATGGCATAGCCAGTAAAGTGGCGATAGAAAAGGCCAGAGAGCAGGTAGCCAGGCTAATTAATGCACAGACAAATGAGATAATTTTCACCAGCGGGGGAACTGAATCCAATAATTTTGCTCTTAAGGGAATTGCCTACAGGTACAGGGATAAGGGTAATCACATAATTACCTCAGCCATTGAACATCCAGCTATATTAAATGTATGCAGGTATCTCGAAAAAAATGGATTTCAGATCAGCTATATCCCGGTTGACAGTCGTGGTACGATTGATTTAAACTCACTAAAAAAATCCGTCAACAAGGAGACCATACTGATTTCCATTATGCATGCCAACAATGAAGTTGGTACTATTCAGCCAATCAGTGAAGTTGCTCTCATAGCAAAGGAGAATGGAATATTTTTCCATACTGATGCAGCACAATCGGCAGGAAAGATCAGGATTGATGTGCAGGAACTGTCTGTTGACCTGCTCTCCATTGCAGGGCATAAACTATATGGGCCAAAAGGTGTTGGAGCACTCTATATCAGGTCAGGAATTGAACTGGAGAGCCTTATGCATGGTGCTGACCACGAGAACAGCCGTCGTGCCGGCACTGAGAATGTTTTGGAAATTGCAGGTTTGGGAAAGGCATGTGAACTGGCATTCGAAAGCCTTGAAGGGAATGCTCACCTTCTGGCCGGAAACCGCGACTACCTGTATGAGCTGATATCACGTGAAATACCATCTGTCTGGCGCAACGGAGATCCGGAAAGGATGCTTCCCAATACCCTAAGTATAAGCTTCCCGGGAATCCTGGCTGACCTGATTTTATCCTCAATGCCGGAGGTTGCTGCTTCGGCCGGTGCTGCATGCCACTCAGACCAGAAAGTTATCTCCCACGTTCTTGATGCCATGGGCCTTCCAGAAGAAGTTGCCATGGGCACAATCCGTTTCTCCACAGGCAAAAAGACTACCCGGAAGGATATTGAATTTGCAGCAGAAAAAACCATTAAAACAGTGAAACAGCTGGGAAGGGATACTCCCGATTACAAAACCAATATACAATCAAAGAAGGAAATTAAATTAACACAGTTTACTCATGGATTAGGTTGTGCATGTAAACTGAGGCGGAAAGATCTGGAAAAGGTCCTTGAAAACCTGCCGAAGTTGCAAAATGAAAAGGTACTTATTGATGCTGCAAACTCAGACGATGCGGCTGTTTACCAGCTTGATGAAATGACAGCCATTATTCAGTCAGTTGATTTTATTACTCCTGTCGTTGATGATCCGTCAGATTTCGGAGCCATCGCTGCATCAAATGCCCTAAGTGATATCTATGCAATGGGGGGTAAACCCATTTTTGCCTTGAATATTGCAGCCTTTCCGGTTAACCGACTTCCATTGGAAGTGTTACAGGATATTATTGCCGGGGCGAACAACATATTGGATGAAGCAGGGATACAAGTTCTTGGAGGCCATACTATCGAGGATACAGAACCTAAATTTGGCCTGGTGGTAAATGGGCTGGCCCATCCAGATAAGATATTGTCCAATAAAAATGCCAGGCCAGGTGATGTCCTGATCCTGACCAAGCCTATTGGAACCGGCATTATCACTACAGCAATAAAACGGAATTTGGCAGATGACCAGACTACAAGAGAGGTGGTTCATCTGATGAAACAATTAAATAAACAGACTGCAGAAATTGCCATCCGGCATAAGATTAACAGTTGTACCGATATTACTGGATTTGGCCTGCTCGGTCATTTATTTGAGATGGTAAAGGCAAGTGGAGTTTCAGCAGAAATTAACCACCAGCATGTACCCCTGATACCAGGTGCTGCTGAACTTGCAGCTCTTGGTATCATCCCCGGTGGGACCAAAAACAATATGGATTACACAATGCAGTATACTTCCTGGAGTTCAGACATCCCGGGTCAATTTAAAGTACTTCTTAACGATGCACAGACTTCGGGTGGCCTGCTATACTCCCTTCCTGAGAATCATGCTGATGAATTTATTAATGAACTAAATACAAAGATATTGTATTTTAAAAAGATTGGAATGGTCACCCGGTCAGCAGAACCGCAAATTTCAGTATTTTGAGTCTACCTGATTTTAGTTTTTTATTAAGTTAAAACGATTGTTAACTTTGTACATTGAAAAGATGTGCAACATTTTCCATGTTAATCAGATATTATATTTTGATATCTCAGGGGAGGCAGGCTATGAAAAATTCTATTATCATTATCGCATCAATCTTTCTTTTTACCAATCTTACCTGCGCGCAAATTACTGAAGGAGATAACGGACTTTATTATGCATATTCGGATTTAAGTCAACCCTTTAACGGCATTTATAAAGAATACCATGACAATGGGAATTTGAAACTTGAAATGAGCCTGGAAAATGGTATTCTTGAAGGAAGCTATAATGTCTATTTCAGTAACGGACAAATTAAAGAACTCAGATCTTATCATAATGGTTTATTTCATGGAAGCTGGTCTACCTGGAATAAAAACGGCGTGAAGATTGGGGAAGCAAGTTACAGACAAAATAAAAAACACGGAAAGTGGTACATCTGGGATGATAACGGTACCAAAAGGTTTGAAATGGAATTCAAAAATGGAAAAAAGACAGGAACCTGGTTTCAATGGGATGAAAAGGGAGAATTGATTAAAGAGCAGACTTTTAACTAATAATTTAAATTTATTTTATTTATTTACATGCAAGCGGTTCGGAAATCCGCTTTTTGTTTTTGTTCAGCAACAGATAGTTTTCCTGTTACCTTGGATTTAATATTAAAGATCTCCCTTAAGACATTCGCGCAATTGCCTAACGCATAGGTCATTACAAAAATCTAAAATCTTAGTTCAATTTTGTTTTTTAAAAAAAAGTGTTAATTTTACTACTGAAACATTTTCTAATTATCTGAATTTTCAAAAAACAGAAAACCTATGGGAAAGAAAAGATTCTTTTCGTTACCTGTTAAATTAATTACCGTAATATTTTTTACAGTTGTAATTGCAGGTTGTGGATCAGATAAACAAAAAGGAACAGGGGGGGACTTTGGCCTTGATTCATCTGAAATAAGTGATGACCTGTTAGATGACATTAATGATGCCAAGCAGATATTTTATTCACTTCCGTCCCCACTTGAAACTGCCATGCTTATTAAGAGCGCCGGAGCAACTTATAATGAAGAGTTGTTAAATCCTGTTTCCAATACCTCCAAATATACTACTAATAAGATGATGGCATTGAATCTTGGGATTTATACAACCGATTTAAGTTTTGCAAGTTTATTCGACCAGACCCAAACCTCGATCGAATATATGAATGCTGCCAAAGTAATGGCCGATGGATTAGGTATCCTTGATGCTATCGATAACAGTACCATTGAAAGACTCGAGGAAAACATAAACAACAGAGACATGATCATGGACATCATCTCTGAAACATTTATGAGCTCGAGTTCATTTTTAACTGAAAACGAACGACCGGCCCTTGCCTCCATTGTTCTGGTAGGTGGATGGGTTGAAGGATTATACATAGCCACTAACCTGGTTGAAGGTCAGGATATTAAAGGCAATAAACTTGTAGAACGCATTGTTGATCAAAAGTTGTCGTTTGATATTGTGATAAAGCTGCTTGAAGATAACCAGGATCATCCCGATGTAGCATCGCTTATGGATCAGATTTTAGATCTGAAAAGCACATTTGATAAGATTTCAATTTCAACTACCCCTATCAAGGTTGTGCAGGATGAGGAATCCAATATAACGACCCTTCAGTCTGAATCAACGATCAAGATGAGCCCTGCTGTATTCAGGGAACTTATAGAAAAAGTCAGTGTGCTGAGACAAAACTTCATTTCTTAAAACAATCGCTTTATGAAAAGAATGTTTCATTTTACAATAGTATTAGCCATATTGGCGCTGATACCACTTACAGCCAGTGCTCAATGTAAAGGCTTCGCAAAAAAAATCTGTAAGGTTGAACTTACACCTTTTATCCATGATGGAAACTATCATGCTGCAATTTTATCTGTTGGTGAAGAAGCTGAATTGTATAAAACCTTTTATTCGGACACTGATTACAGAATATCTGTTTGCGGTTCAGATGATCTCCCTGATATTGAGTTTCGGATCATTGATTCTGATCGAAATGTCCTGTATACCAATAAAGACAATGATTATTCAAGGGTGTGGGATTTTCGTCTTCAGTCGAGCCAACAATTAAAGATTTTTGTTAGAGTGCCGAATACAGAAGGAATGCCCGAAGATATTATAAGCGGTTGTGTGGCTATAATGTTTGGCTTCCAGGATAAGTAATTAGTTATTATTCGATATAAAAAGCCTATGGGATCATAGGCTTTTTTTTATTTTTACGAAACTTATTTTATTATTTGCGTATTCAATTATAATCATATAAAATACTCAATCATTATGAAAAAGATAATTATTTTCCTGATTCTTATATTACCGGCTGGTTTCTTATCCTGTGATGAATTCTTATCCGACCCTGATAAACTTACAACTGATGAGGTTATAGAAGGATTAAAAACAGCCCTGATCGTAGGTACTGATTCTTCCGTTTCGGTAACCTCAGCACTTAATGGATATTATGGGGATCAACTGATTAAAATCGGATTGCCGGAGGAGGCTGATGTGATACTCGATAATCTGAATAATGATTTGTTAAAGCAAATTGGTGTCAGCCAGTTAATAAATAATTCTGTAGATAATGTAGTTCTATCCATAAATCGGGCAGCTGAAACTGCTGCAACGGATGCCGGTCCCATTTTCAAGGAGTCAATAACCTCACTTTCCATCACAGATGCTTGGGATATCCTTAACGGAACCAATCCCGCATCTGCAAAAAAATCAGAAGGATTTGATTCCACAGCAGCCACCGAATACCTTAGATCAACTACCTATGGAGCTCTGGTTACAGCGTTCAGTCCATACATTAATGATGTCCTCGACCAGGATGTTGTTGGATTAGGATTCTCAACCAACAGTGTATGGAATACACTTACGTCCACTTACAATACAGCAGCTGACCACTGGTTGAATAATCCAATTTCTCCTTTATATTTTGAACCCATGGAAGAAACAGACCTGGGTGAATTTGCCGTTGGGAAAGCTCTCGATGGCTTATTCCTGAAAGTGGGTGAAGAAGAAGTCAAGATCCGGCGCGATCCATGGGCCTGGGCAAGTTCTCTGGTAGGAAATATTCTGACAAAAGTGTTTGGAGGAAAATAGAAATAGAATTGAGTAAGAGTTACGAATGTGCTGGCAATGGTTTTCCTTAATTCTCAATTCTAGCTCATTTTAGTCATTTTAGCTCATTTTCTTCTTAAGGAATTTACCCGTATAAGACTGTTTGCAATTCAGCAGGTCTTCCGGTGTACCTTCAAACACCACTTCACCACCTTCAGCACCGCCTTCCGGGCCGAGATCAATAACCCAGTCGGCCGATTTAATTATCTCAAGGTTGTGCTCTATGATAATCACGCTGTGCCCTTTCTTAATCAAGGCCTGGAAGGCATCCAGAAGCCTCTTAATATCATGAAAATGCAAACCGGTTGTCGGCTCATCAAAAATAAAAACTATTGTTTTATTGGAAGTTTCTTTCCCGAGAAATGAGGCAAGTTTAACCCGTTGACTCTCTCCTCCACTCAGTGTACTGGACGATTGCCCAAGCTTAATATAACCCAAACCCACATCATACAAAGGCCTTAATTTTGCAATAATTTTCCGTTCATACCCGGATTCTGTTTTACCGAAAAATTCAATCGCCTCGTTTACTGTAAACTCAAGTATGTCATAAATATTTTTATCCCTGTATCTTACATCTAGAATATCATCTTTAAACCTTTTGCCCTGGCAACTCTCGCAAATAAGGGTTACATCTGCCATAAACTGCATTTCCACTTTAATGATCCCTTCTCCCTGACACTCCTCACAACGCCCCCCATCGATATTAAAAGAAAAATGAGATGGTTTATAACCATTGGTAACGGCATAGGGTTGTTCTGCAAAGAGTTTCCTGATCTCATCAAAAGCCTTCATATAGGTCACCGGGTTTGACCGGGTTGATTTTCCAATGGGATTCTGATCGACAAACTCAACACCCTGCAATAAATGAAAATCGCCTTCAAGAATATCGAAAGCACCTGACATTTCTCCATGTCCATTCAACTGCTTGATTAATGCCGGGAACAACGTATTCCTGATCAGAGAGGACTTCCCCGATCCACTTACCCCGGTAATAACTGTCATAATATTCAAAGGAAATTTTACCGAGATCATTTTAAGATTGTTTTCCCTGGCACCGGTTATCTGAATGAAATTGTTCCATTTCCTTCTTTGTCCCGGAACCTCAATCTTTTCATTTCCAGTGAGGTATTGAGCAGTGAGACTTTCACTGATACCTTCCAGCAAACCGGGTTTCCCCTGGTAGATAACCTCCCCTCCCAGCCTTCCGGCAAGTGGTCCGATATCAATGATCTCATCGGCTGACCGGATAATCTCTTCATCGTGTTCAACAACGACGACTGTATTGCCAAGCTGCCGGAGACTTTCCAGAACAGAAATCAACATTCTGGTATCCCTGGGATGCAGTCCGATACTTGGTTCATCAAGGATATACAATGATCCAACAAGGTTGCTGCCAATCGAAGTAGCCAAATTGATCCGTTGCGATTCGCCTCCCGATAAAGTGGAGGACAGCCTGTTAAGAGTGAGATACCCCAAGCCAACATTTATAAGATATTTTAACCGGTTACTGATCTCGTAAATAATTCTTTCAGAAACAGATAGATCACAATCCTTTAGTTGCAATTCTGAAATGAAGTCATCTAATACATTTACCGGCATCATTACCAGTTCCTGAATTGATTTTTTATTCACCTTAACATAGGAGGTTTCCTTCTTAAGACGGGCACCTTTACATTCGGGACAAACAGTCTTGCCACGATAACGCGACAGCATAACCCGGTACTGGATCTTATATTTCTTTTCTTCCAGCATATTAAAAAACCTGTCCAGTCCTTTAAAGAACCTGTTTCCAGTCCAGATTAATTTCTGTTGTTCCTCAGTAAGCTGGTAGTAAGGTTTATGAACAGGAAAATCAAACTTATCGGCATTATAAATCAACCGTTCCTTCCACTTCTTCATCTTCTCACCCTTCCAGCAAACAATGGCATCCTCATAAACCGATAACCTTTTATTCGGGATCACAAGGTTTTCATCGACACCTATAATTTTCCCATATCCTTCACATAATGGACAGGCACCGAGCGGATTATTGAAACTAAACATATGAACATCCGGCTCCTGGAACAGTATCCCGTCTTCTTCAAACCGGCTAGAGAATGTGCATAATGCAGGTTTCTCACCAGCAAATGATTTGATGATACAAGTACCATTTCCCAGGCTGAAAGCAGTTTGTACTGAATCGGCAAAACGGGTAACGGAATCCTCATCTTGCTGAACAACTATCCTGTCGATAACAATATTCACCATCTCTTTATCAGACACCTGGCTTGTCCCATCCAGGATATCTTCTATCATCAGTATATTGCCTTCCAATTCAATCCGGGTTATTCCCTGTTTCAGGATTAACTCAAGCTGGTCATTCATACTTTCGAACGACGCAAGTGAATAGGGTGTAAGAATAAGTGCTTTTGTACCCTCACCGAGACAAAGAATATAATTTACGACATCAGATACAGAATGTTTTTTTACCCTTCTTCCTGAAACAGGAGAATAAGTCTTTCCAACCCGTGCATAAAGCAATTTAAGATAATCGTATATCTCAGTTGATGTTCCTACTGTCGATCTGGGATTTCGTGTATTCACACGCTGTTCAATGGCGATGGCAGGTGGGATCCCCCTGATAAATTCAACTTCAGGCTTGTTAATCCTGCCTAAAAACTGACGTGCATAGGCAGATAAGCTTTCAACATATCTCCTTTGCCCTTCTGCATAAAGGGTATCAAAAGCCAGGGATGATTTACCTGATCCGGATAATCCGGTTATGACAATCAGTTTATTGCGCGGTAACCTGACCTCAATATTTTTAAGGTTGTGTACCTTTGCACCTTTGATATGAATATGATTATTGCTGTTTTTTTGCTTATATGGCATGGAAATTGCAACCTTTTAGGTAGTTTTTACGTCTAAAATTCAAAAGTAATATTTTTTGTATTAAATTTTTTTTGCTTATTTGCAATCTCTTAATAAACTGTTAACACGGAGGAAAGCCTATAAAACACTTCTACCTTATTCAAAAACCAAAGGAGGAGGGTAGTTTCATGTTACATAAATTAGAAGATCAGGAGCTGGTTAAAAGATTCCTTAAAGGAGATAATGCCAGCATAGAAGTCCTGATTAGCAGACACAAGAATAAGGTTTATACCTATATCATCCTAACAGTTAAAAATCAGCATCTGGCTGAAGATATTTTTCAGGATACATTTATCAAGGTAATCAAATCTTTGCATGATGGGAAATACAAAGACAATGGTAAATTTCTCTCATGGGTTATTCGTATTGCCCATAATTTGATTATCGATCACTACAGAAAGGAAAAACAAATCAATACGTACTCCAACGAAGATTATGAGGCGGATATCTTCAATTCCAGAAAACTGGCAGATGGGAACGTAGAGGAGTTTCTTATTCAGGACCAGATCACCAATGATGTCAGGAGGTTGATAGAAGAATTGCCGGATGACCAGAAGCAGGTAATACTCCTTCGTCATTATGGCGGATTAAGCTTTAAGGAGATTGCTGAACAAACGGATGTGAGTATTAATACTGCCCTGGGCAGAATGAGATATGCATT
>CAYZEZ010000170.1:0-10876 GCA_964477295.1 uncultured Bacteroides sp.
CGTAAATAGCCCCTGTTCGGATATGGTTCAGGCCGGCAATGGAGGCAATATGGACAACATTGCCCTGCTCTGATTTTTTCAGCTGTGGAAGCAGTCTGCGCGAGAAATCAATGGCAGGCAGGTATAGGAGATTGATCAGATAGTCGATTTCTTCCTGGGTGTACTCATGGATTTTCTTACGAATATTTGAACCTGCGTTATTAATAAAAATATCAAGGTGATCCCATTCATTTTCAACCAATTGTGCAATCTTTTCACGATCTGCCGGAATACTGGCATCGGCTACAACACCTATTACAAATGAATATTTTGTGCAAAGTTGCTCCTCAAGTTTTTTAACATCAGATTTTGTACGGGCGGTGAAGATCACCTTGGCACCCAGCTCAAGGAATTCAGTAACAATTGCAAGTCCAATGCCTTTTGTACCGCCTGTTACCAGGACCTTTTTATCACACAGCGACCAACGGTTATTCATACCCTGGAGGTTATAAGACCCCGGAGGTTTTAAGGAACTCCGGGGTCTTGATTATTTATTTAAGTTTTTTGCAGTTTCCCTGATCAATTCCCAGGCTTTGAATACATGATCTTCTGTAACATAAGTCTGGGCTATCACCATTCTTAAGGTGTAAATTCCATTCACCTTGGTGTGTGTCAGGTATATCTGTCCCGATTCATTTAGCATACGGTTAAGACTTTCATTATATGCATTAATATTATTAGTATCCCCAATCCAACCGGGCTGGAAGCGGAAACAAACCAGGTTCAGGTGTTGCGGTTCCATCAGCTCAAAATCCGGATCCTGTTTAATTGTGCCGGCCAGCTTTTTAGCCAGGTTGATATGAAAATCCACTTTCTCCCGGATACCTGAAGCACCGAAATTCCTGAGTACAAACCATAGTTTAAGGGCCCGGAACCTTCGGCCCAGCTGTATGCCCCAATCACGGTAGTCGTTAACTTCTCCCCTTGTTTTTGTTTTGAGGTATTCAGGTAGTATTTCAAACGTACGGACCAGGGCTTCCTTGTCCTTTACGTAATATGCCGAACAGTCGAAGTTTGTGAACATCCATTTGTGCGGATTGAAAACAAAGCTATCAACCCTTTCAATGCCAGTGCTCATCCAGCGGTTTTCTGGCAAGACAAGAGCAGTACCTGCAAAGGCTGCATCGACATGCAGCCAAAGATTATGTTCCTCGCATATAAGGGATATTTTATGGAGGGGGTCAATGGCCAGTGTTCCGGTAGTACCTATTGCAGCAACCACGCATAAAGGTTTTAGTCCGGCACGTATATCTGTAGTTATGGCCTGCTGAAGCATTTCAGATTTCATTCCCAGGGCATCATCCACCTCAATCTTTACAAGGCTTTTCTTTCCAAAACCGGCTATCTTAACAGCTTTTTCTATGCTCGAATGAGCTTCGGTACTGGTATAGATCCGCCAGTTACTATGGTCTTCGAATCCCATCTCATTAACCTGGAAATCCGAATATTTTTCACGGGCAGTAAGAAGAGCCACAAGTGTAGCTGTACTTGCGGTATCATGAATGACACCGTGCCATTCCACAGGAAGTCCAAGCATTTCCTTCAGCCAGTCCATCACTTTTTCTTCCAGTTCAGCTGCTGCCGGTGATGTTTCCCATATCATGCATTGTGCCGCGAGTGTAGCTGTCAGCATCTCAGCAAGAACCGATGGGTAACTTGAGTTGGCAGTGAAATAGGCAAAATAATTCGGGCTTTGCCAGTGGGTCATGCCGGGAAGGATTATTTGCTTAAAATCCTTAAAAATTTTATCAATAGGTTCTCCTTTGTCCGGCGGGGCATCGGGTATCTGTTTAAGGATATCTCCGGGTTTAGCCAGAGATTTAACCGGGTACTTCTCAACTCCTTCGAAGTAGTCGGCCATCCAGTCGACAAAATCGTGGGCATGTTTTCTGAAATCAGAAGTAGATATCATGGTGCACTTTTTTCTGAGACTTTAAATAAGGGCAGGAGAAACCGGTTAATTTCGACCGTTTTAAATGGGGAGAATACCAGTTCACCTGCTCTGCATTACATCCTGAAAATAACACAAAAAATCCGTAATTATGATCTATTTTTCTTAATTTTGCGCCGTTTCAACGCTCCGGTAGCTCAGCTGGATAGAGCAACGGCCTTCTAAGCCGTAGGTCATGGGTTCGAATCCCGTCCGGAGTACATTCCAAAGCCTGCCAGTCGGCAGGCTTTGGAATGTTAATCGTACATCGAAAGAAAAAATCAATTATCCAATTTAATTGTTGGGGTCAGAATGTAGAATTAATAAATTAATTTTACACTGCTAAATAAGTTAACAATGGAAACATCAGGTTTATTTATTGAATTTATTCAATCATGCATCACACCTGTTGCCCTAATATCGGGTATTGGGTTATTGCTTTTGACAGTGGCAAACCGGCTTGGCAGGACAATTGACAGAACCAGGTACCTGGTAGCCGATCTGGACCAGAAAGAAGTTAAAAGACGAGAATTTAAGATTAACGAGATAACAATTCTTCTCAAGCGAGGTACCTACTTGCGTAATTCAATTCAGTTTATTGTTATAAGTATAATTTTAAGCTGCCTGATGATTCCTCTTCTATTCATAATGCATTTATCAAATATTGATTTAAGATTAGTCGGGTACGGGCTGTTTATTTTATCCTTTCTGGCAATCTTCGTGTCGTGCATCTATTTTTATTTAGATATTAAGCTATCTCTAACTGCCCTGAAATTAGAGGCTGCTGATTATGTAAATAAAAAGGTTAAAGTTTAAGCTGCCTTTTACCGGGTTGCGTTGAGGAAATTCACCTCCGGATATCACTGCCCGGCCGGGCGCATAAAAAAACCACCGGTGGAGGTCGGTGGTCAGATTGCAACACCTATAGAAGCAGAAATCTCTAACCTGAATATGTACGATTTTTATAATCTGTTTGTTTCTCTTCCAATGTTCAGCAGTTGAGGATTTAGCATCCATGATTCGAGTTTAAGTTCAGGTTCCTTTTCAGGATCAAATATATCCTTATACAGTAACTCCGGGCTGGACATATGCATCTCCATCTCCAAACTGGAAATGTCCTCAACATATTCAGCAGTCTTCCAGTTTACTATTCCATTCATCCAATACTCCAATTCCACTTGGTTTTCAGTGTCAGATTCTGACAATTCTTCTACCTCAATATCACAGGCCTCACTTAAGTTACTGTCAATCAATACTTCAATTAATATGATTTTTTGTTTTCCCAGGCATATATCATTTCGGTTAACTGTGGCCAATTCACTAATTTTCGAATAGGCCCTGGTTGTTAAACAACTGAAACAAAGAAAACACATAAGAAATGAATAAAAGAAAAATCTGTTGTCAGAATGATTGCTTAATGGCTGCGAAATGGTTGATTCCATGTTTGAGTTGCTTGGTTTAGGAGTATCAGGGTAATTGAGAAAATAGTTTTCATCTATTATATAATACTTTAAGATTATTATATCTTTATATATTATGTAAAAGTAAAACGATTTTAAATAATTCCAAATAAATGATTGAAAAAAATTAAAAATCAGCGCGTCATTTCGATTTTTTCAGCAGATCAACAGTCTCCAGGTGATAACGGTGCTCCCCTCCGGCCTTGGTGAAAGAGATCAGCTTTCCCGACCACCACTTATCTGCAAGTGCAGTTTCATCAACCTCCTGTCCATCTACATTTGTTTTCATTGCGGGAGAAGAGGATTCAAATAACAGTTCAGGATTATTGAAGTACATACCATATGAATGGTCACGGCCATCATTTATGGTCCAGACTCCGAAATTCAAGACAAGCCTTTCGAGAGCAAGGTCGCTGAATTTCAATTCTTTGGAATACCGGTTGAAATCATCCGCTACATTAATCTGTAAAGCTTGCCAGCTGTCAGGATTCACTGGTATAGAAATATGCATCGGCTCGGCAAACCGGTTTTGACTATACTTTCTACCCAGGTTGACATACGCCTTATTGGCCCAGTACATCAGGTTAATATATTTTCTGGATTGGGCAAATCCCTCAATCCAGATATATCCTCCACACCAGCCATCGGCCATGGAGGTGGATCCATCAATTTTATAATTCAGTTTAATAACAGGATATGTTCCTGATTCAGAAGACAGGACCTGGCATATGCTGTTCATTGTTTGTGGCAAACGATCCTGTCCCGGGGCATCATATCCCCTTTTCCGTGTAAACATAAATAAGGAATTTGAATCAGCAACCGGACCCACCTTTCTCACCTCACAAACATTGGAAGGTTCTTTATCCTCCTGGTAGATATAAGGCCTGGCCCATCCATCCAATCCATTCTTAAAGTCGTTGTTCTTCAAGCTATTACTCCCCGATATTTCCCATTTATAATTCAACCACAGCGGATAATCCCCGGGTTTAAACTCCGGCAACCGTTTTGGATATTCAAATATTTCTTCCGTTACCGTCTTATATTTCAGGTTCATTGCCTCGCCCTTAACCTCGACAATCAGAAATCCCTGGGAAGGGCCTCCAAAATAGTCTTCTTCTCCAAATCCCCTTGGCCTGTATCCTGCTGCGGGAATGGTTATCAGGTTTATTCCCCTGTATGATACAGCTGTTTTAAAAGATGCTTTAACGGGACTGTGCACATGACCGCTTAAAACAGTTTGAACGTTTCCATGTTTGGAAATGATCTCAAGGAATGTTCGCTTTACATATGGAGATTCCAGGTAACTCTCGAACGGATTTATACCGAGTGGATGTACAGGGACATGCTGAAAAATAAGTGTTTGACGGTCTCTGTATTTCTCCAGGTCCTTCTCCAGCCAGTCAAAATAATGAGGATGGGTTTCCCAGAAATTAGTCCTAAGCGGATCCGGCCAAACAACAAAATGCCATTTACCGGCATTGAAGGAATAAAGCAATTTATCGATGCCATTGATCTGTTTCTGGGCTGCAAAATAGTTACTGAAAGCATCCATATTATATCCCGGAGTAAATTCAGAGCGGTACCTTGTCTCGTGATTACCCAGTTCAAACAGGACCGGTGCCTTAAGCCTGCTGAGAAAATCGTTCATAACCCTGAAATTGTCTGTCTGCCCCTGGCTGTCGACAATATCGCCCAATATCAAAGCATACAGTGGCTCGTCTTCCAGTTCATTTACAAGCCTGATGCTTTCCTCGGCAAAAGCATTGTGTATCTTCATCCTTACAGCATTATTTTCGGGATGAGCGGGATCGCCACCCTGCGGATCAGCCAGCACAACGAACGAAAAATCTTCCCCGGGATCTTTAACAGGCAGCTCATCTTGTGCCAGTTCTCCGATCTCTTTATCAAGCAGGTAATTTATAGTGATGGGAGCATCATCAGGGAAGGCAAGTATTTCTCCCTTTTTTACTAATTCCCCCAAACTCAAGGTAATAGTTTCTGAATTATTGGTGATTGTAATCCGGGTTTTCTCACTGGTGTTATCCAGCCAGGCAACGAGAATATCAGACAGTTCTGCAGTGTTTTTTACATCCCATTCATTCTTGCCGGTGTTGAAATAATCTTCCTCACTCTCAAAAAAGTATTCCTTTATTTTATGAATTTCCGCTCCTTTGATCTTGAGTTTTCCCTTGTGACTGGCTTGCCGTTTTCCCTCAGACGGCTGAAATGCAAGGCGCAAAATGACCTGGTCATCTTTCGATAAAATATCCTGCAAATTCCCGACAACCGGATACTTAAAATCTTCAAATGCAATTGTATGGTCGCTCTCTTTTATCGCATGCCGTCCAACCAGTGCTGCGGAAACTCCGAGTCCACTTTGTTTAATAAAATTTCTTCGTTTCATTGTTAAACAGATAAAATAATTTCATTCAGGTTTTCAGGTGAAATGGCCCGTTTGCCTTCCTCGATCGACTTAACCATCAGGGTGAGTTGTTCATTAACAGGAGTTGAAACACCCAGTTCTTTTCCCTTATTTGCAATATAGCCATTATAATTATCCACCTCTGTCCGCTTTCCCCTTTCTATAGACTGAAGACTGGATGATTTTAATTTGCGGTATTTATAACCTATTATCCGAATGCTTACGTGCCTTTTTAATCCTGAAAAAGATCCTTTGCCTAAAAAACTATAAAAGTTAAGTTTTATTGCATAGGGTTCAACTTCCAGCTTCATTGCATTGGCTACGTCCATGGCTTCCCCAATGATATGTATAAAAACATTCCTTGCTTTCCTGATGGCCAGCATTTCTCCAAGGTAGAGCCCTGTTATAACCCCCAGCGTAGTTATGCAGGAATTGATGATCAGCTTTGAATAGAGTCCCGATTCAATGCAGTCAGTAATCCTTGCTTCTACAATATGGTTCAGGATCTTACCGGCCTCTTCCAGCTTTTTGTCTCTTTCCCGTTTCCAGTTACCCAGAACAAATTCACCTCCTGATGTCATTTCAACCCTGCCCGGCTCATGCATGGTTGCCCCCCAGCCCACGCTGCATCCTATCGTTCTTTCCACGCCCACTATTTCAGCAAGAGTTTCTTCACATATCCCATTCTGAAAGGAGACCACCCGGGATCCTGAATGCAGAAAGGGTAACAGGTCTTTCGCCACTTCATGCATATCGTATCCTTTCATGGCAAGCAAAGCCAGATCATAAAATCCATCCAGGTCGAATACCGAAGCCACCGAAGGAATCTTAATATTTATTTCACCACAATGGCCAAATGCATGTATACCTTCCCGCCTGATCTTCATAGCCAGGTCCATATGCCTGGTAACCAGCTGAATGTCGTAGCCTGCCTTTTTCAGGACAGCGGAAACCACTCCCCCTACTGCACCTGCTCCGATAACTACAATTCTCATAATGTTATTATTACTTGAAGACTTGTTTACCCGTAACTTGAAGATTATTCCTCAGATTCCCACCAATTCAATACCCTCAGAGCGCGAAGCGTATTCCATCTGCTGGGCTTGCCTGTTGTTTCGAGCTCGAAAAATACTTTCCCACCATACCTTGCCGGCAGCTTCCACAAACCTTCCGATGTACGCTTTGAATAGATAAGGTCTATGGCATCCTGCATCCGAGGATCCGTATCTGTGTCAGATTTCTGAAAATAATCCAATACCCGCATCACATCATAATACCATCTTGGCGGGAAATGAAACCTGGTCATCCGGTCATTTGCCACCTTCCCCGTACGATGCGACTTATAAAGACGATGTTCCAGCAGAAATTCAATGGCCCTGTCGCGGCTCCTGGCAATATCCATGCGGTGTGCTGTAAACTTTTCCAGGTATTCATATAAACCTTCGAGTACACTAATTGTAGTATGAAATGAACTGTGGATAGCCCCATTGCATTTCTGACAATTCCATCCCCCATCTTTCATCTGTTCATTCAATAAATGCTCCGCCATTAAAACCAATCTGTCGTCCCTGATATTAAAGTAAGCCAGGATAGAAAGAATCATGCCGGTTACGCATGTCTCGCTCTGATTCCAGGATTTCCAGAAATTTATACCCCCATCGGCATAAAATCCTTTGTTTAGCAAGACCATGCCACCCTTCTGTGCCTTTTTGTTCCCTGGATCAAGTCCCATTCTTTTCAACAATAATAATGTATAGGTAGTTGAGGTCCATTTGGGGGAATAGAGCTTCCCGCTCCACATATCATTATTATCCTGAAGACTGAGCAGGCGGTATCCCCATCCTTCCCGTGAAATATTATTTCGTGATTCCCGGACTGTTTTATCATCAGTGTTCAACAGATCCTGCTGAACCTGCCAGACTATGGATGGATCTCCCTGTAACAACCATTCAATGATTGACCTGTCCGTCATATACCACTATATTTAATCATTTACTTTTTTGCATCCAGTTCACCAATCCTTTGTGCTTAATGATATCCAACAATTTATCTGGTAATGGATCTATCTTAAAACTTTCCTTGTTTATTATAACTGAACCGGCATTTAAATCGACATGAACATTATCGCCTGGTTTATAAGCATTTACCATGCCCGGATGAACAATTAAAACCAATCCCTGATTGATGGCCGACCGGAAGAAAATCCGGTTGACCGATTTTACGATTACGGCCTTAACACCCGCATATGCCAGACCAACAGCAGGATGCTCTCGTGAGCTGCCACATCCAAAATTTTCACCGGCAATGATCACATCACCCTTTTCGATCTCCCCGGCAAAACGTTCATCAAATCCCTTAAAAAGATGTGGCTTAATAGCCCCCGCATCAGAGCTTAACACATTGTACGTCAGGTTACCTGCAAACATCTGGTCCGTGTTGAGGTGATTAATATCTGAATAATCCCAGACTCCATTTACTCTCCGGTGATCATCCTTGTTGATTACAGGAGTTACTTCAGAGAGCCTGGTATATGGAAATTTCATTTCCTGCACAGATTGAACCGGCATTGTAATTTTCCCTGTCAATGCCGAATGGGCAACTGTTGCCGGAGATGCCAGGTAGATCTCTGCGTTCTTATTACCCATTCTCCCAAGAAAATTTCTGTTTGCTGTAGAGATGACGGTATAGCCATCTGCAGGAATCCCTTGTCCCGTGCCAAGGCAAGGTCCGCAGGAAGAACTTAACACATTTGCACCCGACTTGATCAATTTTGATATGAGCCCTTCCTCAATTGCCTGCAGGTATATTTCCCTGGAAGCCGGGATGACCAGTAACTGAAATCCTTTGGCCACCTGCTTGCCTTTTAATATTTCAGTGGCAATGCGAATATCTTCAATGCGGCCATTGGTACAGGTACCGATCAATCCCTGATGGATATCTTTGCCTTCAAACTCCCTGACGGTTTTAATGTTATCCACGTGGTGTGGAGCGGCGACCAGGGGGACTACTTCTGAAAGGTCAATTTCAATCTCCATAGAATAAACGGCGTCATTATCTGCCCAGACACCTGTAAAATGATCATTTCCAAAATATTCTTTGAATACTTCATCTGTAGGGAACACAGCGTTTTTTGCCCCCATTTCGGAGGCCAGGTTTGCAATAGTCATCCTGTCGGAGACAGACAATGTTTTTACCCCCTTCCCGTGGTATTCTATCGACTTGTAATTGGCACCTGCTGAACCAATCATTCCAATGATCCAGAGGGACAGATCTTTTGCATAAACCCCTTGTGTTAGTTTGCCCAGCAGGGTTATTTTTATAGTTTCCGGAACCCTGAACCATGTTTCGCCCCTTTTCCAGATACCAGCGGTTTCGGTCCGGTCGATCCCGCATGCCAGGGCATTAAATGCTCCGGCTGTGCAGGTGTGAGAGTCGCTGCCAACGATTATCATTCCCGGATAAGCATGGTACGACATAATCTGATGGCATATACCCCGTCCGGCATCATAAAATTTGGATATTCCCTGGCCCTTCACAAAATCTCTTACAGACTGGTAATCTGTTGCGAGTTTGGCATTGGTTGGAGGGGCATTATGATCCAGAACAATTAAAAGCTGGTCGGGATCAAACACCCTGGAACCGCCCATTTGCTGGAAGGTTTTATTGATGCTCGCTGAATTATCATGGGATAAGACAAGATCTGGTTCCCTGAATACTATTGAGCCCACCGGAGCGTTTAATATTTTTTCTACGAAGGTTTGTTTCATGGTCAGAAGACAGAATTCAGAAGTCAGAAGTCAGAAGGGCTTCATCCTGATGCACTGTCATTAATTTGATGTTTAATTGCACTTATATATGATGATAACAATTTTGAGACTTCTTCAAGGTATGTCATTAAACTTAAAATATCGCAGCTAACTTTTATATCGAAGGCTACATCAAAAAAATCCCCGTCCTCCTGCAATGCTCAACCATTTCCCCGGGCCATATGCTGGTCTGTACTTCTCCGATGTGTGCTTTGCGAAGGAAATACATGCATAACCTTGATTGACCGATACCGCCTCCTATGGATTCAGGAAACTCTCCATTTAGAAGGCGCCGGTGGAACATTAAGTCTTTCCTTTCTTCCTTATCCTGGATTTTTAGCTGTCGCAGCAGTGCTTCTTTGTCGACGCGGATCCCCATGGAAGAAATCTCAAAAGCAGATTCAAGCACAGGGTTCCAGATAATAATATCTCCATTCAAACCTTTATAGCCACCAGTGGTTTTGGTCGACCAGTCATCGTAATCGGGCGCCCTTCCGTCGTGCGGTTTTCCGTTTGGCAGATTGTTGCCAATACCGATGATGAATACTGCACCATATTTCTCAGCTACCTTGTTCTCACGTTCTTTAGGACTCAAATCCGGGAATTCCTGGTACATCTCCTCGGTATGCATAAAATGGATCTTCTCCGGAAGCAATGGGTTAATATCAGGATAATTCTCATAAACCACAAACTCAGTACGTTTCATTACAGAGTAGATACCATTGACGATCTCCTTAAGAAAACCTAGATTCCGGTCTTCGGCACGTATATTCTTCTCCCAATCCCATTGATCAACATAAATGGAATGAATATTATCCAGTTCCTCATCCGGCCTGAGAGCATTCATATCAGTGTAAATGCCATAATCCATGGCAATACAGTAATCTGCCAGTATCATCCTTTTCCATTTCGCCAGGGAGTGAACTACTTCGGCAACTGAATTGTCCATATCCTTAATCTCGAAGGAAACAGGTCTTTCTATACCGTTCAGATCGTCATTGATCCCTGTGCCCCTGAGTACAAACAGCGGGGCAGTCACCCTCCTGAGCTTGAGTTCAGTTGCCAGGTTCAGTTCAAAAAAGTCTTTGATCAGCTTAATTGCTTTCTCTGTCTGCTTTAAGTTCAGCAAAGATTTGTAGCCTCTCGGAATAATAAGTCTCATGTTATTTTATTTAGTTACAGGTTAAAAAAAATATTATCACTTAACCCCTCGTGGCCC
>CAYZEZ010000171.1:0-10874 GCA_964477295.1 uncultured Bacteroides sp.
TGACAGCCATGATTATCAGGGAAAGACTTGCATACATGCTGTTCATCCTGAACATTACCCAGACGGAGATTACTGCCCCGATCAGCGACAAGTACCATCGCGACCGGAAAGTAGGCCGGTAGGAGGGATCGGCGGCAAAATGTTCGAGCAGGGAAATAGAACAGATAGCCCCATAGGTAACCATGAAAAACATAGAGATCGTTTTGGCAACAAAGTCGAGCTCCCCGATGGCAACAAAAACAAAGGCAATAATAATGGATAACAAGGAGGCATTAAAAGGTTCATTGGACCCGGGCTGTCCCTTTGCAATCAGTTTATTTATCCTCTTGTTTGGCAGGATGTTATCGACACCAATGGCTTGCAGGGTGCGGGGGGCGATCATAATGGATCCCAGGGCCGATGATAGTGCGGCTGCAGCCAGGCCAATGGGAATAATGGGGCCCCAGATGGCTATTTTTCGCATGATGAGCTGATCATTAGCCAGTTCCGCCGGGGTGGCTGAGATTGCTAATTTATAGACTACAATAATATATACGATCATGCCGACAATGGTTGCCCATAGCGTTCCATTGGGAATAGATCTGGTCGGATCCTTCAGGTCACCGGACAAACCCAGGCCTGCTGCTATTCCGGTAAAGGCTGGGAATATGATAGTAAATACATAGAAGAATGAGTCCGGATTTGGAATGGCATTGTTCAGGATCAACCCGTCTGCTCCGCCGGTTGGCTTTCCAAGCAGAAAGAACAGGATGGAGGTCAGTAACAAAACCACTACAACATACAGCGCTTTCATACCGATTTTCACCCCCCTGGTAAGGATAAGTACGGACAGAATAGCCATGGTGGGAATGCTGATCATCCTGATGTCAGTGATGTTAATACTATAATTTTCACGCAGGAAATCGAGAACTGGTTCAAATGCTTCGCCAAAAGCAATCACATAAAATGCAATGCTTATGGCTTGTGAAAAATAGAGCGCAATGCCGATGGCCGCGCCTATATTGAGTCCGAAAGATCTTGAGATGATGTAATAGGCACCGCCCCCCAGCACTTTCTGGTTGGTGGCAATCTCTGCAACGGCAAGGGCTGTTGGAATGGTTATCAAATGTCCCACGATAATGATGCCGATGGCCCCGATGAATCCTGTATGACCTACTGCATAACCAAGTCGCAGGAAAAGGATGGCTCCAAGGATGGTGGAGAGTGTGGTCAGGAAAACCGGCAGGGTACCAAAATTTGCTTTTCCGTTTACCAGTGATTTGGCCATTGCTTGAGATTTGTTTATGCCATATAAAAGTAACGAAAAAAATATTTCCGGTAATGAAAACAACAAAGGGCATGAAGTTTCAATAAACTCCATGCCCTCTGTTCACAGGTCGCGGTTCCCCGTTCACTGCTTAGTCACCTGCACACCCCCGAATACAACATCCAGCTTTATCTTCAGGTGAGCCGAATCTGGCTGGTAGCTGTCTGTTACGTAGGTGGCAGAACCGAATACGGCTGTATTCCCATCCGGTAATTCGGCACCTGCAAAAACAGCATCAGCAGAGATCTCTACCGGCATATCCTTTGATATTTTGATTTGTGAAGCGGAAAAAATAGTTCCTATTTTTACATTTTTAGATCCCTCCGACAGATCAACATTAGTGAAATCAAACACTCCTTTTCCAAACACCACATTGTATTCCGGCTGATCGAACGGCGCCTGATAATATCGTTCCGAGAACAACACGTCATTGGGCCCGGATCTGATATTGACCCTGCCGAAGCTTCCAAATAAAATCCAGATACCCAGGAAGACAAAGAATGCGGCAACCAGTATCTTAAATACCGGAAAATCTATGTTAAATATCACCTTGATCACCAGGGTGACACCTAAAATGATCAACAACGACCCCCAAAAAACTGCAGCACCCATTTTCATAATTTTTAAATTGTTAAGTAATTCAATTCAAATCTGGTGCTAAAGTATTCCATAAAGTAATGTAAATAAACGAACAATCGGTGAAATGCCTCTATCAGTCGGTGAAAATCACCCTGCTGGCATTGCTGGCCGGCTTTTTCCCGGTCATTTTCATTCCATTCATCTTTTTAGTAAATTTATACTTCCCGCAAAAAGAGTTTTATAATGTTTAGGCGGTTCAGCTATATCATTGTTTTGATATTCTGTCTTTCAGGACAGGCAGAGTCGCAATCGGTCCTTTATGTAACAACCGGTGGCACGGGTCCCGGAACCCTTTCCAGTCCTGCCGGCTTTCAGGCGGCCCTCGATTCGGCAGGGCACGATCCGGATGATGTGGTGATCAGGGTGGCACAGGGTACTTATTACGGGAATTTTGAATGCGTAGTCGATACCCTGCTGTCAAAAGACCTGGAAATCCTTGGTGGCTGGCTCCCTGATTTTTCTAAACGGGTGCCGGATCCGGCAAATACCATACTTGATGGTCAAAATGCCGGAAGAGTATTCAGGTTTGCTCCCTATCAAAAAACAGCATCCGGTTCCATAACTTTTGAAGGATTTACTGTACGTAATGGTCATTCAACCAATGGTGGCGGAGGTGGATTGCTAATTAGCGGATTACCCCCCGGAGAAGTGACTGTTAACAGGAATATCATTGAAAATAATAATACGGAACACCCCGATTCAGGATTCTATTCAGGAGGAGGTGTTTATGTGTCAAATATTGATTTACTAAATAAGTTGGGAGGAAAAATTACAGTTTCAAATAATATCATCCGGAATAATGTGGCTGGATATAATACCCGGAATGGACAGGGAGGAGGTATGTTTGCTTATTGTTCCGATACACTTTTAATTTATAATAACATTATTTACGGAAATGTTTCAAATGAATACCACGACCTTGACGGTGCAGTTGGTGGAGGTATCGAGATTTATGCGATTAGTGGTGAGATCATCATTGTGAATAATACGATTACGGAAAATTCATCAATGGAGTTTGCCGGAGGTGTGGGTACGCATGTTACCGGAAGCCCGGCATGGGATAATATTCATTACTATTTCTATAATAATATCATTCGGGGGAATACATACGATGGCTGGCTCGGGGATGTTGATATCTATTCTGCCGTATCCTCCGTAAATCCTTCGGCAGGGAATTCCATGACGGTAGCCTTTTCAGATTATGGGGGATTGGGGCATTGGCCAAACGATTGTGTCACATCCACCCTGATCAGTAATATTGATGTAGATCCGGTGTTTGTCCAACCGGGAGTTTACGAATTGGATTTTGCATCGGAATGCATAGACGTCGGGTCCAATACAGCTCCATTTATTCCGGCCACTGATTTCGGAGGAAAACCGCGTATCCTGAATGGGACCATTGACATGGGAGCATATGAATACTATGACGGGGTGGTTGAGATACCTGATATCAGTGCTTATCAATGCAATGAAACCATTACCCTGTTGAGTAATGATTATACCGGGATTGGACTTTACGCTTACAAGGTATACAGAAGCACATCTTCACCTGCTGATGAACTTTATAAAGTAATACCTGCAACAGGTTATCCGGAAACCATCCTGGTCGATACGGTATCATACGGACAAACCTTTTATTACAGGGTAGTAGCTATGGATACAGTTGCTATGGAAAGCGATTTATCGAATGAGGTTAGCATTTCTGTGGTAAAAGTACCGGATCTTGGTACCGATGTGGAAATGTGTGCAGGGGAGACAGTCCGGCTGGATGCAGGAGCAGGATTTTTGGATTATCAATGGTCTGTTCCGGATTCTATCAACAGGTTCCTTACTGTTTCAGCCCCGGGCGAATATAGTATTGAAGTGCTTGGCGGGAATAATTGTTACTCCTATGATACAGTCCAGGTAAGCGTATACAGTGATGTGGATATCGATCTGGGTGACACCCTGTCGCTTTGTCCCGACAGCAGCCTGGTATTGCGTCCCGGCAGCGGATATGCCTCTTATTTGTGGAACGATGCATCCACAGGCGATACATTAATTGTCACCGAACCCGGGACTTACTCGGTTACGGTAACCACGGGCGGGGAATGTGGCGGATTTGATGAGGTGGTTGTCAAAACGATGGAGCCATATGGGGACGAGGAGATTTGTATGGTCACCGTAAGCTATTCCAACCGGATGATGATCGTATGGGAGAAAACGATCGATAAAGGTATCGCCCTCTACCGGATATACAGAAGGGGATTGACGGGTGGTTTTGACCGGATTGGAGAAGTAGATTTTGATAGCCTGTCGGTCTTTGTGGATGAAGCTTCTGTTCCCGATGAAATGTCCTATGAGTACGGGATCACTGCCGTGGATCTATGCGGCAATGAATCGGAATTGAGCGATATCCATAAGTCAATTCACCTGGATGTGCATGTGAGTACAAAGGGGATGGGATTGATCTGGTCAGAATACAAAGGGTATGAATATTATAACTACCAGATTTACAGGGGATCATCTTACCTCGATCTGCACAAATTCAGGATGGTGCCGTACACTAATCTGTCCTTCACCGATACTGAGCCACCGGATGGTTTGGTGTATTACCGCGTAGGGGCCACCAAACCGGATCCTTGCTACCCATCTGCAAAAAAGTCTGTCATGGAAGAATATGAAATGGCTATGTCCAACGTGGATGACAATGAAGGGGTGGGACTGGATGCTATCGAAACCTCTCACACACTGCAGATATATCCGAATCCGGCCTCGGATCATTGTACCATTCAATTTCCCAATCCTGAGCGATGCAACCATACCATGCATTTAATGAGTCTTGATGGTAAGGTAGTCAGGATTATAAACCAGATCAAAGGCGATCAGATCAACCTTGAATTAAATGATCTGCAACCGGGGTACTACCGGATCAGGATCACGGGAACGGAAACATTTCAGGGGGAGCTGATTGTATTATAACCACCAGTCATACTGAACCTGTTGTCATTCTGAACTTGTTTCAGAATCTGTTTATTGATGGAATTAGATCCTGAAATAAATTCAGGATGACAGGAAATCAGGATCTGAAACAAATCCAGCTCCTTTACGTAAAAAAGTCATATTTAAATAACAAGCAATGAAAAAACTTCTGCCTATTTTCTTTTTTATATTTCTTTTTTCCTCCTCATTTTCACAATGGTGTTCAAACACCATTGAATTAGGAGGTATCGATGCACAAACTGAGTTTACCACAGTTTCAGTACTTGAGATTGATCATAATGATGCTGTTTGGATTAGTCCTGAATGGTCGACCTTTGGAGGTCAGGGTATCTGGAAAATTACAGATACAGATACTGTAAAATTCTCTACAGGATCTGACATCTTCACTTATTTATGGCCCGCTGCGAAGGCTATTGCATTTGATAAGGATGACAGTGTTTGGGTGGGGACAAAAAGCGGACTGGCCCAGTTTGATGGAATTAATCAGACCGGTTGGAAAATATTCAAGACCTCAAACTCAGACATACCTGGGAATGATATTAGTGCTATCCAGGTCGACGATAATAATGTAATATGGATTGGTACCAGTAATGGGAAACTGGCCACTTTTAACAATGGAGTCTGGACTACAGTGAAATCATTTGATCTTGCGATAAACGATATTGCTATTGACATTCAGGGAGGTGTCTGGATTGCTAAAAATGGCACACCCGGATTGGCCAGGTTTTACGATAATGCATGGACTGACTTCAATGAATTTGCCAATATTAAATTTATTACTGCAGATAATCTGAACCGGATATTAGTTTCTGCTGGTGATAGCCTGGTGGTACTTTTTAATGAGGTTATAGTAAATGTAGTAAAAGGAAAATCAGACTGGAACCTGGAGTTGGATGACATTGCAGTGGGACCGGGCGGCAGGGTATGGGTTTCATCAAACCGGGGTTTGTTGTTAAAGTCCGGTAGCCGGTTTTACAGGTTTAACCAGTACAATAGCCCGATCCAAAGCGGCCAGAGACCCGTTCCGCTGGAATTTGATGCAGATGGCAACCTCTGGTATTCATACCTGTATGAACAGGGAGGTTCACCCTATCCTGGCATCGGTTATGTTTACCGGTCAGTTGAAGATGCTGAGACAATTGATGTAACCAATGTGAACACAGCAGATGGATCGATAGCACAACCAGTGAGTGATTATCGTGTGGCGGCATTTTGCTATGGCGACACGGTGGTCATGAATGCAACAGACGCGGCAAACACATATATCTGGAACGAAGATGCTACAGCAACCGACAGAACGTATAAAGTAACTGATTCCGACACTGTAGCTATGGCCTATAAGGCACCGGATAATTGTTATTATTATGATACGATACGTACTCTTGCTCAGAAGGTTTTCCAGGATGAGCAGATCTGTGTTGTCACGGTAAGTATTGATACGCATAACCTTGTTGTTTTTGAAAAAACACCTGAGGTGGGTACGGAATTTTACTTCCTCTACAAGGAGACGCAAACAGATGTATTCGAATACATAACCCAGTTGCCGGCAGCTAATCTGAGTGTTTTTGTTGATGAAACCTCCAATCCGATGCAAAAATCTTACAAATATAAAATCACCAGTGTGGATACCTGCGGTAATGAGTCTGATGTGACAGAAACTACTGTCCACAAAACCGTGCACCTTATATTTGATCCTGAGTTGGGTAATTTAGTATGGCAAAATTACGAAGGAAGATATGTGCCCAAATATGAGATTTTCAGGGGCACAACGCCTACAAATTTTGTAAAGGTTGATGAGGTCGCCTGGGATAATACAACACTAACCTGGAAAGATGTGGATGCCGATGGTAAAACTCTCTATTATTATCGTGTTGGTGTGGCGCTGGATAACTTGTGTACCCCAACCGGTAGTGCCGGTAAGAAAGCTGACTCCGGGCCATACAGCCATGCCATGTCGAATATCGAAGACAACCGGTTGCAGGTTGGAATTCTGGACAAACTTAGCACCAACCAGGTCAATGCCTATCCCAATCCCTTCTCGGAATATACTACCATCCGGTTCGACAATCCGGACAACAGCCGCTACGAGCTGATTGTAATGGATATAAGTGGCAAAGTAGTAAGGAAACTCGGTGGAATTACCGGCAGCAAGGTCACCATCGAGCGGCACGACCTGCCTTCCGGGTTCTATACATTCGATCTGAGAGGTAAGAACAGGTTTGTAGGAAAGTTTATAATTGAATAGCTTATGTCATGCTGAACTCGCCTGCCCAGGGCAGGCAAGTTCAGCACGACGGGATATCTTTTATTCAAACTTCATCGGATCTTTAACCTTCTCTTTCAACAGCGCAAAATCCAGTACCTCCATAATGTTACTGACATAATGGAATTTTACGCCCTTGAGGTAAATCTCATTGATCTCTTCAATATCCTTAAGGTTTTCACCCGATAGAAGTATATCAGAAACATTGGCCCGCTTGGCAGCCAGGATCTTTTCCTTGATCCCGCCAACCGGCAGCACTTTCCCGGTTAATGTGATCTCACCCGTCATCGCTACGCCAATTCTTACCTTTCGCTGGGTAAAAGCCGATGCAATGGAGGTAGCCATCGTGATCCCGGCCGAAGGACCATCCTTGGGAATTGCTCCTTCCGGCACATGTACGTGCACATTCCAGTTTAAAAATGTATCGGGATCAAGGGCCAGGGTACTGGAATGGCTCTTGATGTATTCCAGCGCAATAAAAGCAGATTCTTTCATTACCTCTCCCAGGTTCCCGGTCAGCGTGAGGGTGCCTTTACCCTTACTCAGACTTGTCTCTACATTCAGGATCTCACCACCGAAGGCAGTCCAGGCGAGCCCCGTCACCACCCCGGCAATCTCATTTCCGGCATACTTATCCTTCAGGAATCTTGGAGGACCAAGAATTTCACGTACATCCTTAATATCCAGTTTTTTATCAGGATTTTCATCCATGGCAATCTTCCTGGTCATGTTGCGGACGATCTTGGCAATGGTCTTGTCCATTTGCCGTACCCCTGATTCCCGGGTATAATGCTCAATGATCGTCTCCAGTGTTTTCTTCGGGAAGAATACCTGGGCCTTTGTGAGGCCATGGGCCTCAAGCTGCTTGGGTATCAGGTGCCGCCTGGCGATCTCTATCTTTTCTTCTACAATATATCCCGATATATCAATTACCTCCATCCGGTCCAGCAGGGCTGGGTGAATGGTATTTGTGATATTGGCCGTGGCAATGAACATCACGTTGGAAAGGTCGTATTCCAGCTCCAGGTAGTTATCGTGAAAGGTGCTGTTCTGCTCGGGATCAAGAACCTCGAGAAGCGCCGATGCCGGATCGCCATGAACATCCCGGCCTACCTTATCAATCTCATCGAGTACAAAAACCGGATTCGATGATTTGGCCTTTTTCAGGTTCTGTACGATCCTTCCCGGCATAGCCCCGATATAGGTTTTCCTGTGACCCCGGATCTCGGCTTCATCATGTAACCCGCCCAGCGACATCCTCACATACTTCCGTTTCAGTGCGCTGGCAATGGACTTGCCCAATGAGGTTTTTCCAACGCCCGGGGGACCAACAAGGCAAAGAATGGGTGATTTCATGTCACCCTTCAGCTTCAGCACGGCGAGGTGTTCCATAATCCTGTCTTTCACCTTTTCCAGTCCAAAGTGGTCGTTGTCGAGGATCCGCTGTGCCCGCTTCAGGTTAAAGTCGTCTTTTGTAAACTCACCGAAGGGCAGTTCAAGCAATGTTTGCAGGTAATTGGCCTGCACAGAATATTCTCCTGTTGCAGGATTCAGCCTTTGTAATTTTGTGAGTTCCCTCTCAAACGTTTCTCCCACCTCCTTGCTCCATTTTTTCTTGCTGCCTTTTTCACGCAGCTCAAGGATCTCCTTTTCAGTGGGGCTGCCACCCAGCTCATCCTGGATGGTCTTCATCTGCTGATGCAGCAGAAACTCCCTCTGTTGCTGGTCAAGATCGTTCTTCACCTTCGACTGGATGTCATTTTTAAGCTCCAGCATCTGGACCTCCTTTGTCAGGTATTCAACCAGCATGATGCCCCTTTTCTTCATGTTGTTCTCCTCGAGCAGTTTCTGTTTTTCCTTGATCTCAACATCACTGTTTGAGCAAATAAAATTGATCAGGAAGGAGGAACTCTCGATATTTTTGACAGCGAACGAAGCTTCTGGGGGAATATTTGATGATAACTTAATGATCCTTAAAGAAAGGTCTTTAAGGGTTCCTACAATGGCTTCAAATTCCTTATCCCTTTTTATTGGTTTCTGTTCATTGAGTGGTTTTACCCTGGCCACATAATACGGATTCTCCGATACCATAGAATCAATCTCGAATCTTTTCTTGCCCTGGATAATGATCGAAGTCGTATCATCAGGCATCTCAAGTATACGAATGATCTGTGCCATGGTACCGACCATGTAGAGTTCATCGAATTTGGGATCCTGAATATTTGGATCTTTCTGCGCGACTGTACCGATGATTTTACTTTTCTTGTATATTTCCCTGATCAGGGCAATTGATTTTTCCCGGCCAACAGTAATAGGGATCACAACCCCCGGAAACAATACTGTATTACGCAGAGGAAGGATTGGCAGCAAATCGGGAACATTGCTTTTATCCAATGCAACTTCATCCTCATCAGCTATCAAAGGTATAAAATCGGTTTCTTCGTTTGATCCTGCTAATAAAATGCTGGTATCTATATCGTCTGTTTTCTTTCCCATATCTTCTTCCCCTGTATTCTTATCAACGCGACAAGTTGTCAGTATATCTTACAATTAAAGTGTAATACACAATATGGCAATACTTATGCCAAAAAAATGCAGTTAACTCGTCCTGAAAAAGTATTGTATTAAAAGTTCCTGTATCTGTCAGTCATAGTAAAAACAGTTTCCAGGATGGCCTTCTCGGTGTCATTAAAACTGACCTCCCTGCGCGCCATCACCTCTTCAGCCACGGCGAAAGCTTTATCGGTCTTATAAGTAGAAAATCCCTGTGGGCCACCCCAAGAGAAGGAAGGGATAAACGTTCTGGGAAATCCCGATCCGAAGATATTTGCTGAAACACCCACCACTGTGCCCGTATTGAACATGGTATTGATCCCGCATTTCGTATGATCACCCATGATCAGGCCGCAAAAAGTAAGTCCTGTTTTAATAAAACTTTCCTGCTGGTAATTCCAGATCCTTACTTCGGAATAGTTGTTTTTCAGGTTGGAGTTGTTGGAATCGGCGCCAATGTTGCACCATTCCCCCAGAACGGAATTCCCCAGGAATCCATCGTGTCCCTTGTTTGAATAGCCCTGGATCACAGAATTATTAATTTCACCGCCTGCCTTTGAATGGGGACCAATGGTTGTGGGACCGTAAATTTTGGCATTTAGTTTAATAGTAGAATGGTCTCCAAGTGAAAAAGGCCCCCGAATCACTGTGCCTTCCATGATCTCACTGTCTTTCCCCAGGTAAATCGGGCCGGATCTGGCGTTGAGGGTGATCCCTTCTGCCTGAAATCCGCGTTCACAAAATATATTTTCAGGATGAATGAGAATGTTTGTATCACTGATCTGTGACGATTTTTTTCCTTTTGTGAGTAGTGCAAAGTCATCGCTTATGGCCAGCCCGTTGTTACTGAAGATATCCCATGGATAAGAGATCTTCAGATATTCATTTTCATAGGGGACCTTCAGGTAATTTTTGAAATCACCCTGTAAGGTAATATCCTGGATATCGTTTACCCTTGCACCAAGTGTCAGGATTTTATTTCCCAGGGCCTGTCCCGGCTCCAAATTTCCCAGTGCCTCAAGAAGTGAAGGATCAGGAAAGACAGAGCCGTTTATCAATAAGTTATCATCTCCGGATTGAAAAGGATATTTAGTTCTCAGGTAATCCTGAGTAAGGTAAGAGCATTTTCCA
>CAYZEZ010000172.1:0-10872 GCA_964477295.1 uncultured Bacteroides sp.
GGCTGATGCGGCTGAATAATTATGTTGAGCTGGACAGGTCCAGTAAAAGAAGCTATCTCAATACAATGTCCCATATCAAACAACATCTCAGGAACGGAAACTCGGTGATGATGTTTCCTGAAGGCACCAGGGGGCCGGCAGGACAGTTAAATCAATTTAAAGAGGGTGCATTCAGGATGGCCATTGACAATAAGGTGGGCATCATACCGGTATTGCTTGATGGCACAGCCGGAACCATCCCGAAGGGAAAGATTGTATTGAGCGGAAGGACTAAGATCAGCGTCAGGATCTATCCTGAGATCCCGTATGAACATTTCTCCGAAAAGGATTCAAAACAACTGATGAATGAGGTAAGAGACTGGATGGAGGAGGAATATGAACGGATCCACAAGGGTAAAGGATAAAAAGGAAATGTATGCCAGATAAAATCATCCCGAAAAAGATCCTTAAGGAGATGAGGTATATCTCTGATCAGCAGGGTATCATGAACAGGTACTTTGCCGAATCAAAAGGATGGAAGGAACATCTGCAAAACAGCCGGTCCTTTATCCTGGAAAATATAAAAAAACACAAACCCGAAACGGTCATGATCCTCGGCAGCGGCTGGCTCCTTGATGTGCCTCTGGATGAGTTGCTGACCGAATGTAAAAAGGTATATCTTGTCGATATACATCACCCTTCGCAGGTACAACACCAGGTGAGAAAAGTTAAAAATGTACAACTGATTTCCACTGATATTACAGGGGGTGCCGTTCAGCAGGTCTATGACCTGGTAAAAGCATATAAAAAGGATAAGCTTAAAAAGCCTTTGGATACTTTCTCCCTGCATCATCCCGATCTGCCGGTAGCAGATTACCATGTTTCCCTTAACCTGCTGAATCAACTGGATATTTTACTCGTTGATCATATAAGACGAAACATTGACTTCAGGGATGCTGAGATCACCGGTTTCAGGAAACTGATCCAGCATCACCATCTGTCGTTACTGGAAACCGGGTCCTCCTGCCTGATAACCGACATTAAAGAAATAATTATCAACAGGAGAAAAGAGGTTCACCAGGAAAAAGAACTGATCCATATTGAACTACCGGGGGGCAGATCAAGAAAATGCTGGACCTGGAAATTTGACCGGAAAGAATATAATCCGGGATTTGATACGCTGATGGATGTGGTGGCAATTGAACTGTAAATACTAGTAGGCCAGGCAAATAGGCAATAGTATCCTGCCTGAATTAGTCTCAACAATTTGATTATCTGGAAGATAAAGAATGATTACATTCAGCCTGAAGTAGAAATCACCTCCTTTTTCTCATTATTATACGTTAATAAAAATCTCAAATCGCTGATCTGGAGAGCCTTCTAAAGGCACTCCCTGTTAATACTCCTGTTGAAAAACAAATTCATAGGCCTCTGATCTTTTATCTATATTTGTGCAAAATTTCAGATATGCCTGCGCAGTACACAGAAGAAAATATACGGACACTTGATTGGAAGGAGCATATTCGCAAGAGGCCGGGAATGTATGTCGGGAAACTTGGGGATGGTTCTTCACGGGACGACGGCATTTATATTTTGTTAAAAGAGGTACTGGATAATGCCGTCGATGAGTTTATGATGGGATATGGCAAAACCATCGAAATTACAATTAATGACAGGATTGTGAAGGTGAGGGATCACGGACGCGGAATACCCCTTGGAAAGGTTATTGATGTGGCTTCTAAAATGAATACCGGGGCTAAATATGATTCCAAGGTATTTAAAAAATCTGTCGGTCTGAATGGTGTCGGGATCAAGGCCGTGAATGCACTTTCATCCACCTTTGAAATATCTTCCTTCCGGGAAGGCAAGGTGAAATCTGCTGAATTCGCCGCCGGTGAACTGATCAGCGATAAGAAAGAAGCTTCGACTGATGACACTAACGGCACCCTGGTTTGTTTTGTACCTGACCAGGATATGTTTGGAAATTACCATTACATCTCAGAATACCTGGAAGCACTAATCAAAAACTATGTTTTCCTGAATGCAGGATTAACAATTGTTCTTAACGGTGAGAAATTCTATTCAAAAAATGGCTTGCTCGACCTGTTGAATGAAAATCTCGATGCACCCGGTTTGTATCCTGTGATCCACCTGAAGAATCACGACGCTGAGCTTGCCCTTACCCATGGCAACCAGTATTCTGAAGAGTATTTTTCTTTTGTCAATGGCCAGCATACGGTCCAGGGCGGGACGCACCTGCAGGCCTTCAGGGAAGCCTATGTGAAAACCATACGGGAATTTTATAAGAAGGATTTTGATCCGTCGGATATCAGGCAATCTGTTATGGTAGCCTTCAGTGTTAAAATTGAAGAGCCTGTATTTGAATCCCAGACTAAAACGAAACTGGGCTCAAAGGATATGGGGCCTGAAGGTCCGTCTGTACGAAACTTTATCATGGATTTTGTCAAGAAGCACCTGGATGATTATCTGCACAAGAATCCTGAGACTGCCGACATCCTGTTAAAGAAGATTATTGATTCCGAAAAGGAACGCAAAGCCATTTCAAGCATTAAAAAAATTGCCAGGGAACGTGCTAAAAAGGCCAGTCTGCATAACCGGAAATTACGCGATTGTAAGATTCATTACAATACCAATGATGAAAGGCGGCTGGAATCAACTATTTTCATTACGGAAGGGGATTCGGCCAGCGGTTCCATCACAAAATCCCGCGACGTGGCCACACAGGCAGTTTTCAGCCTTAAGGGGAAACCGCTCAATTCATACGGTCTCACAAAAAAGATCGTATATGAAAATGAAGAGTTTAACCTGTTACAATCGGCCCTCAATATTGAAGAGGGACTTGATACCCTGAGGTATAAAAATGTGGTGATAGCTACCGATGCCGATGTGGATGGGATGCATATCAGGTTGTTGCTGATCACCTTCTTCCTTCAGTTTTTCCCCAACCTGGTCAGAAAGGGCCATCTCTATATCCTGCAAACTCCTTTGTTCCGCGTGAGGAATAAGCAAAAGACATATTATTGCTATGATGATGAGGAACGGAAAAAAGCCATTCGCGATCTGGGAGAGAAGGCAGAGATCACCCGGTTCAAGGGGCTGGGTGAAATATCTCCGGATGAGTTTAAGAATTTTATCGGGAAGGATATAAGGCTGGAACCTGTAACGCTCAGCCGGAGCGATAGTATATCCAGCTTGCTGGAGTTCTATATGGGTAAAAATACACCTGACAGGCAGAATTTCATTATTGATAATCTCAGGATTGAAGGAGAGGTGATTAAAGAAGTTGCTGTTGAAGAAGAAAGTACTGAAGAAGAAGTTTTTGAAGAAAACATCAATAAGAAGTCAGCATGACGAATTGAAAGTCATCCTGAGCTTGTCTCAGGATCTGCCGGGAAGATATGAGATCCTGAACCCCCGAGTTCTCCCCGAGCAATCGGGGCACGGCGGGGCACGGTGAATTCAGGATAACTTAACAAGATATTGCCACTGAGGATATGCTTAGGGAGAATTCGCAAATGAGCCAGGACGAAAAGGAGAGCTATGAAAAGCAGGAGGAGCAGGCCAGGGATCATACAGAAGATCAATCCGGGCAGGTTCAAACCGATATGCCAATGGAAGAGCTCCATAAGGTTATGCATCTTTCGGGGATGTACCAGGATTGGTTTCTGGACTATGCCAGTTATGTGATCCTTGAACGTGCAGTGCCGCACGTAAATGATGGCCTGAAACCCGTTCAGCGACGTATCCTCCATTCCATGAAAAGGCTTGATGATGGCCGTTACAATAAGGTAGCCAACATCATCGGCCATACCATGCAGTTCCACCCTCACGGTGATGCCTCTATTGGTGATGCCCTGGTGCAACTCGGACAAAAAGAGCTGTTAATAGATACACAGGGGAACTGGGGAAATATCCTTACTGGTGACGGTGCAGCTGCACCCAGGTACATTGAGGCCCGGCTTTCAAAATTCGCATTGGAAGTCCTGTTTAATCCCAAAACTACAGAGTGGAAACCTTCATATGACGGCAGGAATAAGGAACCGGTAACCCTTCCTGTAAAATTTCCATTGCTGCTTGCCCAGGGTGTGGAGGGTATTGCAGTAGGGCTGGCTTCAAAAATTCTTCCGCATAATTTCAATGAACTCATCGATGCGTCAATAAAATACCTTAAGAACGAAGAATTTGAACTATACCCTGATTTCCCTACCGGTGGTCAGGCAGATTTCTCGAAATACAACGATGGCGTTCGGGGTGGCATTATTAAAGTACGTGCAAAAATTGAGAAAATCGACAAAAAGAGCCTGGTCATCACGGAACTTCCTTATGGCAAGACCACCACAACCTTAATTGATTCCATCATAAAGGCCAACGATAAAGGGAAAATCCGTATCCGGAAGATCGATGATAATACGGCTGAGAATGTTGAAATACACATACAGCTGGTTCCCGGTATATCTCCCGATAAAACCATCGATGCACTCTACGCTTTTACCGATTGCGAAGTTCCAATCTCTCCCAATTGTTGTGTGATTGGAGATGACAAACCTAATTTTCTTGGTGTGTCGGAGATATTGAAACGGTCGGCTGACAACACCGTTGAGTTACTGAAACGCGAACTCGAGATCAGGATGTCGGAACTGGAGGATGACTGGCATTTCTCATCCCTCGAAAAAATATTTATTGAGAAACGCATTTACCGGGACATCGAGGAATGTGAAACATGGGAAAGCATTATTGAAGCCATTGATACCGGGCTGGAACCATACAGGAAATTGCTCAGGAGAGAGGTTCTTCGGGATGACATCGTTAAGCTTACCGAGATCAGGATCAAGCGAATCTCAAAGTATGATTCCTTCAAGGCGGATGAGCATATAAAAGGAATTGAAGATGAAATAGAAGAGGTGACCAACCACCTGGCCAATATTATACCTTTCACAATCAACTATTATAAGCAGATAAAAAAGAAATATGGTGCGGGAAAGGAACGCCGGACTGAAATAAGGAATTTCGACACAATTGTCGCTACCAAGGTGGTTGCCAGCAATCAAAAATTATATGTTGACAGGAAAGAGGGATTTTTCGGCACCGGTTTGAAGAAAGACGAGTTCGTCAGTGATTGTTCCGATATTGATGATATCATCACTTTCCGGCGCGATGGTACTTACCAGGTGACCAAAGTAGACGAAAAGGTATTTGTAGGGAAGGACATTATTCACATTGACGTATTTAAAAAGAATGATTCCAGGACAATTTATAATATCATTTACCGGGACGGGAAGAGTGGAAACATCATGATGAAACGATGTGCGATTACCGGTATTACACGCGACAAAGAATATTCCATTTCGAGGCATAACGGTAACACCAGGATCTTATACCTGACGGTAAATCCAAATGGTGAAGCGGAAGTGGTGAAAGTCTTTCTGAAGCCAAAGCCCCGGCTGCGGAACACAACCTTCGAAATGGATTTTAGTGAACTGGCCATCAAGGGACGGGATGCTATAGGTAATATACTCACCAAGCATAGTGTGTTGAAAATCACTATGAAAGAGAAGGGTATATCCACCCTTGGAGGCAGGAAGATCTGGTTCGATGAAGCGGTACTGAGGCTCAACGCCGACGGCCGGGGTAAATTCCTTGGCGAATTCAGCGGACACGACAGGCTGCTGGTTGTAACGCGGTCCGGCAATTTCCGGTTGAGCACTTTCAGCCTTGAAAACCATTTTGAAGATGACCTGCTTTTCATTGAAAAGTACCAGGCTAAAAAAGTTTTCTCAGCAGTATATTATGACGGGGAGCTGAAATACTATTATGTGAAAAGGTTCCAGTATGATGCCATAGAGAAGCTCACACCGTTTATTGCCGAGCACGAAGATTCAAAGCTGATAAAGATCACAGAAGTTGATTACCCCAGGTTCGAAATAAAGTTTGGCGGAAAGAATAAGGAACGCGACAATGAGATCATTGAAGTGGCCGATTTTATTGGTGTGAAGAGTTACCGGGCGAAGGGTAAAAGGCTGACTAAATATCAGGTTGAACTGGTACAGGAGCTGGAGCCTGTTGCCGATCAAAAACGTGTCGAAGAGGAGCCGGGGGGGGTGAAAATCCCGGATGAAAAATTACCCGGAGAGAAAGTAACAGAAGAAGAGCCACCGGAAGAGAAACCTCCAACAGTGAAAGCACCGGAAAAGAAAGTGCCGGGAAAAAAAGTATCTGAAGAGAAACCTCCATCAGTGAAAGTACCGGAAAAGAAAGTGCCGGGAAAAAAAGTATCTGAAGAGAAACCTCCATCAGGCAAAGCAGTTAAAAAGAAAACGGTCATCGGGACACCTTCAGTAAAGAAGACAGCAATGAAGAAGTTACAAGCAAAAAAAACTGAAGAAGCAAAAAAACCTGGCATAGAAAAGAAACCGGTCGCCGATAAGAGCAAGCCGGAAAAAATACCCAAACCTGATGATAAGCCTGGTTCCAATGGCCAGATGACCCTTGAATGGTGAGCAGTGAGCCGGGGGACCGCTACCTTCTGCCTTCTGACTTCTGAATGGTGACTGGCTGTTTTCCTTGACAATAATCTTAACTTTGTCACTTCTACCATCAAAATTTTGAACAGACGTTGAAAATCTTCCTGCTTGGATATATGGGTTCCGGAAAGACTACCAATGGAAAAAGACTGGCAGGTCACCTTGGTTATTCATTTCTTGATATGGACATGGAGATCGAAAAGGACCAGGGAATGGCCATAGCCCGGATATTTGAAACCCGGGGTGAAGAATTTTTCAGGTCGCTGGAGCATGAACTGCTGTTGAAGATTTTTAATATGGACAACCTGGTTATTTCGACGGGTGGCGGGCTGCCCTGTTTCAGCAACAACCTGGAATTGATAAATAAAAATGGCGTATCCGTTTACCTTAAATTGACACCCGAAATGTTGGCCAGCCGGCTTAAATTTTCAGGAAAGACTCGTCCCCTGATAAAAAACCTGCCCGAAGATGAACTGCTGAATTTTGTGTATCAACAACTGGAGGAGCGGGAAGCCTGGTACCTCAAGGCAACCATTATATACAATGCTATGAATATGAATATCAATGAATTGGCAGAAAAGGTATCAGCTGCCTTTTGATTTGTACTTTTCCTCTCTTTCATTAACTCTAAACTCTTCGTTAGGATCAATTTGCAGATACTTTGATAAATAGTGCACTCCAATATAGAATGGTATGGTATCTAAAAGGGCCGAAACCATTTTAAACACATAATTTGATAGTATCAGGATCACAATTGTGTGCATTGTTGATTCACCTGGTCTGATATGGATAGCCATAGGGGCAGTTAAATAAGATATTGAAATCACAGCAATCGAGTCAACCATCTGGCTGGTCAGGGTGGATCCGTTGTTCCGCAGCCATAACATCTTTCCTTTTGTTGCCTTCCTGATCAGGTGGAAAAGATGCACATCAACAAACTGTGCAGTAAGGTAGGCTATCATGGATGAGAAGATGGCACTATGTGTGTACCACCTGATCTGGAAAAAGACCCTGTTAGGGTCATCCAGGGCAGGAAGGCCATCCAGGCCGAGTTCAGGGTGAGGGGGTAAAGCGCCACCTATCCACATGATAAAAAGAACCCATAAATTCAGTACCAGTCCCACCCAAACAACTGTATTTGCTCTCTTTCTCCCAAATAATTCACTGATAAAATCTGTGCATAGGAAGGTGATCGGATAAGGCAGCACACCCACAAATACAACGAATGGGATATGAATTCCAAAAATGGTAAAAGATAGATCTATCTGGCGCGAAAGGCCTAATATATTTAATATCGCAAGAGTGCCTAAAAACATACCGGAGAGAACGATGAAAACAACTTCTCTCCTGCGGACAATTTTTTCGTCAACGGTATCACCGAAACTAAACATACAATACAGTGTGAATTGCAAGAAAATAAGCTGGAACCCTTAAATATCAAGGCTTTCCTGCACCTATGATGGCTTATAATAAAGCCTAATCACGACTAAATATAGAAAATAATTTTTTAACAAATTATAATTGAAGAAGAAATACAATATGTCATATAGCAATAATAAAGTAATAATTTTATATTCTGATTATTTTTTCAGATAGACAAATATTGTTAATTATAATTATCATTCAATTCATAGAATTTTCCTATATTACAAGTTTTATAGAGGGTAAGACACCAGTAGAAAGGTGTCAAAAACATCAAAACAAAACGAAATCAATTTGCCTGCTCTGTGGGTGAAGTGAGAAAAATGGCAAGAGGATTATACAAGGCAATGAATATAGAACCGGGAGAAGAAACCCCGGTCATCCTTTTAATATTACAATCTGTATTTCTTGGAATTTTTTACGGTTCCTTTGATATCAGTGCTCACACTCTTTTTCTGAATGAATTTGGACCAGAATTGGTTCCAAAGGCCTATATCATATCCGGAATGGCTGGAATTATAATGACTACTATATATTCCACTTTTCAGGGAAGGGTGCGTTTCTCAACCTTTGCAGCTATCAACCTGCTTACAGTGGCCATTATTACCATCCTGATGAGGGGAGGTTTTTTCCTTACAGAAGCCAAATGGCCTATCTTTCTTTTATTTGTAATGATGGGGCCCCTGAACATCCTGGCATTGCTTGGATTCTGGGGTACCAGTGGAAGGATCTTCACTTTAAGGCAGGGTAAAAGGTTGTTTGGATTGCTTGATACAGGTCAGATCATTGGTATTATACTTGCCAGTTATGCCATCCCGGTTATTCTTAGTTTCAAGTTTGCTACGGTCGATCTGCTATACATAAGTTCTGCCAGTATATTGGTTGCATTATTCTTTCAAATTCTACTCTCGTCTAAAGTGAGTTTTGAACCAAAGACTGAAACAGGTGAGCCGGAAGAAAAACAAGGTATCGGATTTTTCAGTATGTTTAAAGACAAGTATATTACACAGATGTCCTTTTTTGTGGTGTTGCTTGTTGTGGTTGTCTTTTTCGTCCACTACTCTTTCCTTGCTGTAATCAATGAGAACTACCCTGAAGAAGTAGAATTGGCGGGTTTTCTGGGTATGTTCAATGGTTCGATGATGATCTTTAGTGTACTTATTAAAACGTTGGTTTATGGCAGGATGATGAAGACCTACGGACTGAAGGTCGCATTGGCTATATCACCATTACTGATCTTGTTTTTTATAGTAATAGCCTCCTTAATTGGAGGATTTTTTGGATATACCGTGGGCACAGCCGGATTTACCTTCTTTTTCCTGATTATTTCAGTTAGCAAGTTATTTGCCAAATCTCTCCAGGATTCATTTGTTGCACCATCGATGAAAATCCTTTACCAGTCGCTCGAAAAAAGGATACGGTATGCAGTCCAGGCCAGGATAGATGGAACCATTAATGAAATATCTGCTTTGGCCTCCGGATTGATGCTGTCGGGATTGGTAGCCCTGACCTTTATTCATCTAATTCATTTCAGCTACGTACTTATTGGTGTGCTGGTGGCCTGGACATGGGTCTCATTACGGCTTTATAAGGGGTATAAAAAATCGCTTTCTGATTCCCTGGCCAAGTTTCAGCAAACAGATGCAGATGTTAGTGTTCATGATACCGGTGAAATGATTCAGGCCGATATTAAGAAAGGTACGCTTTCTGCAATAATGAATGGCCTGAATATATCAAAGATTATCGACCTGGAAGGATTTAAATCATTAATCCTTGAGCTCATTGGCAGCAAAAAGAAGTCAATCCAGAATTATTCTGCATTACAAATCAAGGAGCTTGAGCTTAACCTGGTGCCGGGGGAGGTAGAAAAACAACTTAAAGAAGGTGGATCAAATGGTAATCTGCTGAAATATCTCAAGGACTATTTTAGTTCATTGTCGGGTAAAGAAATCAAGGAGGAACAGTTTGCTAGCCTGGTGAAATCATCGAGTCCCTCTGACAGGAAAAAGGTGGCCCGCGCCATGCTGGAGATAAAAGATTTTCATCAATTGCCATTATTAAACTCCCTGCTAAGGGATTCTGATATGTCAGTCAGGGTGGCAGCAATCCAGGTGGTGCTACACTGGAAGGTGGTCGAAACAGTTCCTGTACTGATAGATCTGTTATCTACTCCCGTATATGCTCATGCTGCTGTTGCCCTGCAGAAGTTGGGTGAACAGGCTTTGGAAGGGCTGGAAAATGCATTCTACAGGTCCGGCATCGAAGATCTCATTCTGCTGAGGGTCACAAGAATAATGGGACAGATTGGTACGACCAGTGCCATCAATTATTTACTGAACAAAATCAATCACCACAACAGGAATATTGCTTTACAGGCACTCGATTCATTAAGGCGATGCGGATACCAGGCAGATGAGATTAACCTGAATAAAATCCTTCAGGCAGTCCGTTCTGTTGTAGCCATCCTGGCATGGAACCTGGCGGCACAATTCACTATCCGTGAGAACAATATGGGAGCAGAGCTCGAAAAAGCGATCCAGGAGGAATTGGATTCAAATTATGACCAAATGTACCTGTTGTTATCAATCGGTTATGATCCGAAATCGATCTTCCATATTCGTGAAAACCTGGAATCAGGAACAAGTGAGGGAATTGGTTTTGCCATTGAGTTGCTCGACATGTTTATTGCTGATGAAGCGAAACCTGTTCTATTCCCTGTACTGGAAGACACAAACACAGCTGACAAGATCAAGCAGTTACAAACGGAGTTTCCAATAGTGATCCTTGAACCTTATGATCTGCTGATTGGAATGATCAACCGTGATCCAAATTACCTCAATGTCTATACCAAAGCATGCGCAATACTTAGCCTGGATCAGTTGGAAGATGTAGCAGTAAGCCAGGACCTCCTGGCCCAGATGTTCAATCC
>CAYZEZ010000173.1:0-7679 GCA_964477295.1 uncultured Bacteroides sp.
ATCCTTTTACAGGCTTCACAAAAACCTTCAGCCTCATTGCTTTTCATCCGGCAATCATAGGCAGGCCTGTATACTCCCTTCGATACGTAACCACCTCCCTCAAAAACACCTGTCTTATCCAGGTATTCTGCTTCAACAGGTGTCGGGATGGGTGTATCCCCATCCACCAGGTCGGCCCACTTCGATTCAAAATCAACTAATGTAGTCAGGTTTGGCTCCCATGGCTCAACCGTAAGATCGAAAAAATCCTCATATGCGGTTGATGAGGAATAATACTCGTCTCCCAATCCTCCGAATCCATGTCCAAACTCATGCACCATCACAGTCGGGGAATAGGCATTGCCGCTTGAGCCTACACAATAATTATTATATACTCCACCACCACCATATTTTTTAGTATTTACCAGGATGAATATCTGGTCATATGGAACATTAGCCGCCACATCGCAGACCAGTGAAAAATCATATGTCATCAGGTAACGCTCCGAACCAAACGTATAGAAATTGGTATTCATAATGGTATTTTTCCATATTCCATCACCCGGTATGTCTGTGCCTTCATCCACCGATTCAGAGAAGACTGCCCAGATATTAAACTTATCGCGAAACTCACCAAATGGCTCTTCCATAAATAAATGCTCTGAAAATTCCTTAACATCAGCCTCAAAATCACTCACCTGATCCAATGTATAACCTTCAGCCACGAAAGCTACATCGATATGTTTTGCAGGATCTCCATTATCTAATACTTTTTTCACGGGAAAATCATAAGCCAGGTTCGATTCAATAAAAATACTTCCTGGATCAATATTCATGGTAAAAACTTCAACAAACCGGTTTTTCTCGTCCCGGATGAAAAGCTTAAAAATCACTTCCTTCTTCGGAAAGGGGAATATAACAGAACCACTCATACTCTTGTCTGTTACTTTTGACTCGGCAGTAGTTTGCCACTCTTCCCAGAGAGTAGAAAAACCTCTGGTAAAAATGAGTTTGTCCGATTCCTTATCTGTTATCCTCACCTGGAAATGCCCGAATCCCATTTGATCGACCAGGGTAGTCTTTGATCCACCCCACTGAGGCTCCTTCTTTATTTTATTAAAAAATACCCGGGTCGTCTTATGGTCGCCAGAATAAAACAGATCAACCCGCATCCGCTCCTGCGTGAACCACTCATCATATTTTATCTGCGAAAAAGCTGTAAAACAATTCGTTAGAGCTACGAACATAATCATATTCAATAATTTCATTTCCCTTGGATTTTATGGTAAGCAATGGTTAATTATTTATAAATTTAAACCCTCTTACCCTATTTTGCTGACTTAAATTTAATAATTATACGATTAGATAATGAATACGATTAATCGATTGATTGATAATATCTCGGATTTCTTCCTTTCAACAGGACTTTCAGAAAATCTGACTAACCTGTTAATTACAATCCTGCTTACTATTATAGTAGCAGGACTTGCCATTTTAGCCGATATTATTGTCAGGAAAATCCTGGTTGCTTCCATTCGCCAGGTTTTTCTCAAAAGTAAATCTACCCGTGATGATATATTTGTGAAAAGGAAGGTATTCAGCAGGTTATCTCACGTGGTGCCGGCATTGGTCATTCTTTATACTGCTGATTTCATATTTGGCAATTATGAAAACTTCATCGAAATAGTTCGGTCAGGTTGCTATATCTATATCATTATTGTCATTCTGCTGGTGATCGACAGTTTTATTAATGCCCTGCATGAGATCTACCATACACTCCCCATATCTGAAAACAGGCCAATAAAAGGCTATGTGCAGGTAGTTAAAATATTTGTCTATTTTATTGCCATAATTATGATCCTTGCAGTCCTGTTTAATCAATCACCCAAAGGATTGCTGACTGGAATAAGTGCACTGGCTGCAGTATTGCTCCTGGTATTTAAAGATACTATATTGGGATTCGTTGCCAGTATCCAGCTCTCAGCCAATAACATGGTCAAACCCGGTGACTGGATCGAAATGCCCAAATATGGGGCAGACGGAACCGTAACAGAGATTTCTCTCAATACGGTAAAGGTTCAGAACTGGGACAAAACCATATCAACCATACCCACTTATAACCTGGTGTCGGATTCATTCACGAACTGGAAAGGTATGGAGGAATCAGGAGGAAGAAGGATAAAGCGGTCCATAAATATCGATATGCAAAGTGTGAAATTCTGCACCCCTGAAATGATTGTCCGGTTTAATAAGATCCAACGGCTACAGGAGTATATCCAGTATAAATCTAAAGAGATAGAAGACTATAACAAAGTAAATGACATCGACGATTCGGTATTGGTTAACGGAAGAAGAATGACCAACCTTGGCATCTTCAGGGCATACATGGAACAATACCTGAAGAACCATCCGAAAATTCACCAGGACATGACATTCCTGGTCAGGCATCTGCAACCCACCGAAAAAGGAATCCCTTTGCAGATCTATGTTTTCAGTAAGGACCAGGCATGGGCCAACTATGAAGCCATCCAGGCTGATATTTTTGACCACATCCTGGCTGTTATTCCGGAATTTGATCTCCGGGTCTTTCAGAATCCTTCCGGAGCCGATTTTAAGACCCTCGCAACCGGCGCCAGGGTAACGAACTCCTGAGTTCGATTGAGCCAAACTGTAAAACGGGTCGGACTAAGCCAAATTGGAATAATGACCCGGTTAAACCTAAATCCATAGCTATTCAACAAAAGCTGACTACATAGCTTTCATGCATAACCAATGCGCCATCAAGATTAAGATAGATAAAATGGAAGAACCGCAGAGTCGCTACCACACGTCCTCTGCGGTTTAATGATTAAAAGTATAGAATCACACGGGATCCCAACTTTGTTACTAACTAAAACCTTATCAAAAATATTAAACTGTTACTTAATATCAAAGTTATTAAAAGATATATTTGCAATCTTTTTTAATTATTTATAATTTGTAACTTTACAGGGTAAATTATTTACAAATTATTAATTTTTATATATACAAATGGAAGAAAACTTTCAGATTGATAGTTTAGACAGGAAAATATTATCGCTGATCACTACTAATGCAAGGATACCATACCTTGAAGTGGCCAGGGAGTGCAATGTATCTGGTGCCGCCATTCATCAAAGAATTCAAAAGTTGACAAAGCTGGGAGTTATCACAGGATCTAAATTTACAATTGAACCAAAGAAGATTGGCTTTAAAACCTGTGCTTATATGGGTATTTTCCTTGATAAGGCCAGCCTGTATAAAGATGTGCTGGAAAGTTTGCAAAAGATTCCTGAAATAACCCAGTGCCACTACACCACCGGGAACTATTCCATTTTTGTCAAAATATATACCCGCGATAATGAGCATCTGAAAAAGGTATTAACCGATAAATTACAATCAATACCGGGGATAGCCAGGACAGAAACTTTCATTTCACTTGAAGAAGGATTTAACCGGGCATTGCCCATCGAATGATCATCCTGATATCTGTCGTTGCCTGATTACCTCAAAGATCAACACAGCTGCAGCTGCACTTACATTAAGTGAGGATATATGTCCATAGACCGGGATTTTTATCAGGTCATGGCAAACCTCGAGCAACCCTTCAGATATACCTCTATCTTCAGCCCCCAGGATAAGAGCAGTGGGACCGTTAAGTGGAACCTGATGGTACAAAGAGGTTGCTCTTTCGCTTGCCCCAAATATTCTTATACCACAGTCTTTCAGATACTTAACTGTTTTTACTAAATTATCACTACGACAAACAGGTAAAGTATTCAGGGCTCCCGCAGATGTTTTAATGGTATCGGCATTGATCTGCGCAGAACCTGTCGTTGGGAGGATAAGTGCATGTACCGAGGCGCAGGATGCGGTGCGTGCAACAGCACCCAGGTTCCCGACATCAGTCACGCTATCAAGGATAACAAAAAGAGGTAATTCACCCGACTCAAAAACTACAGGCACGATATTCTCGATGGGCTGATAAATAATTGAAGAGATATGTGCAATGACACCCTGATGGTTTTTCCTGGTTATCCTGTTCAGTTTTTCAATGGGAACAAACTGGTAAGGGATGCCACTTTTTCTAAGCAATTGGAATAGCTCCTGGAACAGGTCGCCTTTAAGATCTTTCTTAATAAAGACTTTCTCGATCTCCCTGCCTGCATGGATGGCTTCCATCAGAGGCCGGATCCCATATATTAATTGATTTGATTTCAATGGTTGTTTTATTATATCCGTCCGCCAAAGCAGACGGCAATTGATCTCAGCTATTATCAGAGTAAAAAACCTTACCTCTTCTCCAGTCCCTGACGGCCTCCATCCACATGGAATTAACAAAATTTCGCTCAAGTGTAAAATCATTGTCCGAATAAGGTGTGGCATATCTTGAAAATGTAAACCTGAGTGGTTCCTTTCCTTTCTTCCGGTAATATGTCCAGGTCTCTGTACCATCCACTTTTGTAAGCTTATTCGGAGGCCCGTAAATAATGAACATCATTCCGCGGTCTGTCTTCCATCCCTCTTTATAGGAAGTAAAATAATAGTTGGCAAAAAAGACGCGGTTGTAATAGATCCTTATCAGTTCACGGGCTTTTGAAGCATTGCCGGCTGATTGTAACCAGAAATTGTCAACCGCCAGCTTTTTATTTGTTTGCTGGATGAGTTCATTAAACTCTGCCGAAGATGACAGGTAAGCCAGGGGGCCAATCATATCTTCTGTAGTGGTTATACGCGGAAAAGTCTCACCAAAATTATACAACGTCAATCCATCCGGTTGCTTCAAATCGGTCTGTATATGATACATCCCGGGATTTGGCAACATGTATTTCAACGTGTCGCTGTATTTATATGCATAGATGCTGTCGGGAATGAAGTCGGGCCGGGGGGAAATAAGGTTAGTTACCGGAGGACGAGGAAGAGGGAAATCATTGATAAAAAACCTGATATACACCGAATCAATATTCCTTCCTGCATATTCGAATGTAAAAGTCTCATTTGAATGAAAAACCCGGTCAAATATCGGATAGCCTGTCTCGGCAGATATAATCCTGAAATTCTGTGCCGTGTTAATCGACAGTTTATCCACGATTTTATAATTGATTGTTCCCTTCTTCCTCAACAGGTCCGTTGTATATAACTTCAATGAATATACTTTTCCAGGTTCTGCCTTGATGGGAAAGGATGTTAAAAACACATCCCTTATATCAGCTTTTTTCAATGTATATTCTACTGTAGCACTGTCGGCAATCTCCTGCTGATGCACACCTCCCTGGATCTCATTGAGTTCGTAATTAAACCTGACCTTTGCCTGGTAGGTACCCTCCCTGTTTGCCTGGTTGAATAACAACTCTACCACAAATAGCTTAATATATATCCTGGATGTGTTTGCCGATTCATGATATACCAGTACCTCCGGATGCAAATTGGTTTTGGAGGGATTATAAATAAACGACATGTTTGATGCGCTCGGCAAAACAGTCTTTGGAGGCGGGGATGAACAGGCTCCGAGGAAAAAGATCAGGATAATATAGAATGGATACTTGGACATTTTATATACAAAGGTAATAATTGCCGTTGGTTTTAACCGACGGTTATTTAGGGCTGGAACCCGTTTAGTCTGCAAGATCCCGATCCGTTGGCTGAGGCCCTCTGCAATTGATGCGTTAGCTTTCTTTCGATCTTAAGATTTCCAGCTCGTAGCTCAACCGCTCCCAATTGCGCATTTCACTTTCCAGGGAGGCTGTCAACTCATCGTATTTACTGAACAACGAATGATCCTCTATTGTCTTACCTGAGTTTAAAATTTCATTCAGGCTTTTTAGATTAGCTTCGATCTCTGCGATCCTGGATTCAGACCTCTCAACCTTCCTTCCTGTTTTCCGAATCTCCCGGTCGAGCTCCTTCCTCTTCTCATATATTAACTTGTTTTTCTTCGATTTATTTTCATTTCCATCCCCTGCCTCGGCATCATTTTTCCTTGCATCTGTGCTTCTCTCCCGCTGTATCCTGTTAAGAAAATCGTAAATGCCCCCGATGTTTTCCCTGATCTTGCCGTCCCTGAATTCATATACTTTCTTGACCAATCCATCCAGGAATTCCCTGTCGTGAGAAACCACAATAAGGGTGCCAGTATACTTCATCAGGGCATGTTTCAAAATATCTTTCGACCGCATGTCGAGGTGATTTGTGGGCTCGTCAAGAATCAGCAGGTTATAAGGCTTTAATAATAAACGGGCAATGGCCAATCGTGACCTTTCTCCGCCGGATAACACCTTCACTTTCTTGTCGATATCTTCTCCCTGAAAGAGAAACGAACCGAGCAATCCCCTTATCCGGGTCCTGATCTCACCAACCGCCTCATCATCAATAGTAGCAAAAACTGTTTTTCTCTCATCCATGATCTCATCCTGGTTCTGTGCATAGTAACCAATATCAACCTGGTGACCAATCTTAAGTTTCCCATCGTATGCCAACTCTCCTGTGAGAATACGCGACATGGTGGTTTTGCCCTGGCCGTTCTTACCCACAAAAGCCACTTTCTCGCCCCGCTCAATCACCAGGTCAACCTTATTTAAAACCAGGTTCTGGCCATAACTTTTCGACAATCCTGTTGCATCAACCACAATGGTGCCCGACCTTGGTGCAGCGGGAAAACGGACATTGAATACCTTAAGGTCCTCAAGCTCTATCTCCACCTGGTCCATTTTATCGAGCATCTTAATGCGACTCTGCACCTGGGATGCCTTGGTATTCTTATACCTGAACCGTTCGATGAACCGCTCGGTTTGTTCAATCTTCTTTTGCTGGTTCCTGTAGGTAGCCAGTTGCTGCTCCCTCCTCTCCTGTCGTAACTGTTTGAATTGTGAATAGGAAACATTATAGTCATAGATCCTGCCTAACGAAATCTCTACAGTACGATTTGTAATTGTATTCAGAAACACCCTGTCGTGGGAAATCATGATAACCGCACCAGGATAGTTTTGCAGGTACTTTTCCAACCACTGTATTGATTCAATATCCAGGTGATTGGTTGGCTCGTCGAGCAATAACAAACCCGGGTTCTTTAAAAGTATCTTGGCCAGCTCGATCCTCATCCTCCAGCCACCACTGAATTCGCCGGTATGCCTGGTGAACTCCTCCCTGCTAAAACCAAGTCCCAATAAGGTTTGTTCAATCGATGCCTCCATTGTATGCCCGCCAAGTAGATTAAACCTTTCATTCAGTTCATTGAAATGTTGCAGATGCTCTGTATAATCATCCCTTGTTTCATCAGAAATATTATCGAGCTGCTGATGGATCGCATCCAGCTCTTTCTGTATCTTCAATACTTCAGAAAATGATTCCTTTACCTCATCCCACAAAGTATGCTCGTCGGTATGCTTCATTTGCTGGGGAAGATAGCCAATTACCAGATCTTCAGGCGCTACTACCCTGCCGGTAGAAGGCTCCTGGTGTGAGGCAATGATCTTCAGAAGGGTAGTTTTACCTGCACCATTACGACCTACCAGCCCGATCCTGTCCCTGGGGTTAATCAGGAGTGACACATCCTCAAACAAAGGTTTCCCTGAAAATAATATGCCTATCTTATCGAGTGAAACCATCCTGACAAAACATCTGTATCATTCGTTGTATATTTGCAGGTGCAAAGTAAATACAAATATTAAAACAACCATTCATCA
>CAYZEZ010000173.1:7779-10774 GCA_964477295.1 uncultured Bacteroides sp.
GGCGATGTGGCAGACCTGCAGGTGACCAAGCGGAAAAAATCATACCAGGAGGCCAGGGTAGTTCATTTTCACAAATTATCCGATAAGCGAACCGATCCGTTCTGCAAACACTTTGGTGTTTGCGGCGGCTGTAAATGGCAGGACCTGGAGTATGAATATCAGCTGGCCTATAAACAAAGAGAGGTGACAGAGGCGCTGAAGCATATTGGAAAAATCCAGGCCCCGGATCCTGAGCCTATTATTGGTGCAGCCAAAAACAGGCTTTACCGCAATAAACTAGAATATACTTTTTCGAACAAACGGTGGTTGTCTGATGAAGAGGTTGAGTCGGGCAAAGAATTTGTTGCCCGTAACGGGCTTGGATTCCATATCCCCGGGATGTTCGATAAGGTGGTAAACATCGAGGAGTGTTTCCTGCAGGATGATCCATCGAACGCCATTCGCGATGCAATAAGACAATTTGCCGAAGATAACAATCTGCATTTTTTCGACCTGCGGAACCAGGTTGGCCTCCTCAGAAACCTGATCATCAGAACATCATCCACCGGCGATGTAATGGTGCTTGTTATCTTTTTCGATGACAACAAAAAGGATAGAGAATCATTATTATCCTACCTGGCCAAATCATTCCCGGAGATCACCTCACTGATATACTCAATCAACCAGAAAAAAAATGATGCCATTCATGACCTTGAGTTTATACTGTACAGCGGAAAAGACCATATCATTGAAAAATTAGAGGACCTTCAGTTCAGGATTGGGCCTAAATCTTTTTTCCAGACCAATACGGCCCAGGCTTTAAAGTTATATCAAACGGTTCGGGATTATGCCGCGCTCAAGGCTACCGATACTGTTTATGACCTCTATACCGGAACCGGGACCATCGCTAACTTTATTGCCGGCAAGTGTAAAAAAGTGGTTGGCATTGAATACATACCTGAAGCCATTAAGGATGCCAGGGCCAATTCTGAATTAAATAAAATCAGTAATACGGTATTTTTCAGCGGAGACATCCAGGAAGTATTGAACCAGGAGTTTGTCGAGAAGGAAGGCAAACCGGATGTTTTAATCACCGATCCACCCAGGGCAGGAATGCATCAAAACGTGGTAAAAACCATTCTAGCCATCGAACCTGTAAAGATAGTATATGTCAGTTGCAACCCGGCTACTCAGGCTCGGGATATTGAATTGCTGTCGGAAAAATACAAGCTTGAAAGGTTCCAGCCGGTGGATATGTTCCCGCATACGTATCACGTAGAAAATGTAGCATTGCTTATTCGGGCAACCGCTCATCAGGCCAGTCCTTCCTGAAATCTACCCAGTAAGATTTAATGGTTGACTTAATCTCCCTGGAGAGGAGCAGTATCCCGATCAGGTTAGGGATGGTCATCAGTGCAATGGTAATGTAAGACAATGCCCATATAACCGTAGTATCAGTAAAGGCAGCAAAGAAGAATCCGATCACATAGACGAGCCTGTAATAGATTACATATTTGTTCCCAAAAAGATATGTAATGGCCCGGTCTCCATAATAGGACCAGGAGATGGCTGTTGAAAAGGCAAATAACAGCAATCCTATGGAGACTATATATTTACCGAAACCGCCCATCACACTGCGTGTGAATGCCAGTGCTGTCAGCGGTGCACTGTGCAACAGGGAAATGCCTTCGACGATGATATTTTCTTCATCCGTTTTCCTTCCCTTTATGGTTGGCAGTTTTCCATTTTCAATTATTACCTCTCCAGTATACAGCTGCTCCCCCTGGTAGAATTTCACATCCTCAGCGAATGATCGTGCATTGATCAGTGTAACCTCACCGGTCATTTCGCCATTCTCGATATGTAATGGTCCGCGATACAGAGGCAATGTATCCTTTTCTTTTCCCGAAAGGAAATGATACACCTTGTCAAAATCGGCTGAATTATCTTCCGAGTAGATACCATCCAGGAAAACCATGTCTGCATTCTGGAACTGGTTTTGCGCTTTTTCCTTCCATACACCGGATGACAGCAACACCAGCCCGGTAAGTGTACAAATGATAATGGTATCGATGAAAGGCTCCAGGATGGCTACCATTCCTTCTGAGACCGGTTCATGGGCCCTGGCTGCTGCGTGAGCAATAGGAGCTGATCCCTGTCCCGCTTCATTAGAGAACAGGCCGCGGTTCACGCCCCTGTTCACAGCAAATACAAAACTGGCACCCATAAAACCACCCAGTGCCGCTGTCCCGGTAAAAGCATCGCTGACTATGGAAATAATTGACGGAATAATATTATCATAATTGGTACCGATGACCAGTATTGCACCGACGAAATATATTATAGCCATAGCCGGAACAAGTCGTGAGGTTACTTTGGCTATCCTTTTAATACCGCCGATTATGACCAGGGCCAGTAAGACGGAAAGTATACTTCCTGTGATAATATGCTTTAAACCAAATGTGGAAAAAATTGAATTTGAAATGCTGTTAATCTGCGGCAGGTTACCAGTCCCGAATGAAGAAAAAATGACGGCGACTGCGAAAAATGCACCCAGCACGGCACCAATTCTAAGGACCCTTCCGCTCTTCAGCTTGATGTTCAGCCTTTTCTTCATATAGTACATGGGGCCACCCGATATCGATCCGTCGGGCAAGAGATCGCGGTATTTGTGCGAGATGGTAACCTCAACAAATTTTGTAGTCATCCCAAACATGGCCGTAATCAGCATCCAGAAAAGAGCAGCCGGTCCCCCGAGATGAATGGCGAGTGCCACACCGGCAATATTTCCTGTACCAACCGTTCCGGACAAGGCAGTCGAAAGTGCCTGAAAATGAGAAGCATCACCCACATCTCCTTTCTTGTCAAATTTACCCTTTACTACTTTTATGGCGTGACGGAAATACCTGATCTGGGGAAATCTTAGGTAGATGGTAAAGAAAACACCCGTACCCAGCAGGAGAAAAACAAACCAGGGATGACCGCCAATATATTTATCCAGTGTGGTAAGAAATTC
>CAYZEZ010000174.1:0-10723 GCA_964477295.1 uncultured Bacteroides sp.
ATGTTAAAACCATATTGATTAATCCAAACATTGCCACTGTTCAGACCTCAGAAAAAATTGCAGATAAGATCTACTTTCTGCCTGTTACGCCATATTTTGTAGAACAGGTTATCAAGAAGGAAAAGCCGGACGGGATTTTATTGTCATTCGGGGGCCAGACTGCCCTGAACTGCGGGATAGAACTTTACCAGCTGGGTGTGCTGGAAAGATATAATGTTGAAGTTCTGGGTACACCTATCCAGGCCATCATCGATACAGAAGACCGGGAACATTTCGTTAACAAGCTTGGGGAAATTGATGTCCATACACCCAGGAGCAAGGCTGTGACAAGTTCCAGGGAAGCCGTGGAAGCAGCAAGAAATCTTGGATTTCCTATAATTATCAGGGCAGCCTATACACTGGGTGGACAGGGCAGTGGATTCTGCTCCAATGAGGAGGAGTTGCTCAGCCGGGCTGCAAAGGCACTGACCTATTCTCCGCAAATCCTTGTTGAGGAATCACTGAAAGGATGGAAAGAGATCGAATATGAAGTTGTGAGGGACCAGTATAATAATTGCATCACGGTCTGTAACATGGAGAATTTTGACCCTTTAGGGATCCATACAGGTGAAAGCATTGTGGTGGCTCCTTCCCAGACATTGTCGAACAGTGAATACCACAAGCTCCGCAAATTATCCATTAAGATTATTCGCCACATAGGGATCATCGGTGAATGCAATGTCCAGTTTGCCCTCGATCCCGAATCAGAGGATTACCGTGTAATCGAGGTCAATGCAAGGTTATCACGGTCGAGTGCCCTGGCCTCAAAAGCCACCGGTTATCCGCTGGCATTCGTAGCAGCCAAACTGGGGCTGGATTATGGCCTGCACGAACTGAAAAATTCTGTTACCAAAACCACCCCTGCCTTTTTTGAACCTGCACTCGACTACATCGTGTGTAAAATACCTCGCTGGGACCTCAATAAATTTATTGGGGTATCAAAATTGATCGACAGCAGCATGAAAAGTGTGGGCGAGGTGATGTCTATTGGCAGGACGTTCGAAGAAGCCATCCAGAAAGGTATTCGCATGATTGGTCAGGGCATGCATGGATTTACCGGCAATCGTGACCTGTCATTTGATGATATTGAGAAAGAATTGGAGGAACCCACCGATATGCGGATTATTGTCATCGAACAGGCATTTGAAAAAGGGCTTACCGTAGAACGGATCTTTGAACTGACCAAAATCGATAAGTGGTTCTTAATAAAACTTCGAAACATATTTGAATTAAAAAATGAACTCGAAAAGTACTCTAAGCTGAAGGATGTCCCGCTGGAAACCATTAAGAAGGCAAAAGTTTTTGGATTTTCTGACTTTCAGATCGCCAGGCATGTGATGAAGCCCGATATCCTTTCGATAACTGAATCTGCACTGGAAGTAAGGGAATACAGGAAAAAAAATAGCATCCTGCCTTATGTAAAACAGATCGATACACTGGCTGCCGAATATCCAGCCCAGACCAATTACCTCTATCTCACTTACAGTGGAGCTGAACATGATATTCCTTTTGAACACGATGGAAAATCGGTTATTGTCCTGGGCTCCGGGGCATATCGTATCGGGAGCAGCGTGGAATTTGACTGGTGCAGCGTAAACGCATTGTATTCTGTAAATGAGGCAGGATACAGATCGATCATGATCAACTATAATCCGGAGACAGTGAGTACCGACTATGATGTATGTGACCGGCTCTATTTCGATGAATTATCTTTTGAACGGGTACTTGATATAATAGAGCTGGAAGATCCGTTAGGGATTATTATTTCAATGGGAGGCCAAATCCCTAACAACCTGGCCATGAGGTTATATGAACAGAAGGTTAAGATCCTTGGCACCTCTCCCCTTTCCATTGATAATGCAGAAAACCGTCATAAATTCTCGATGTTGCTTGACAAGTTAAAAATTGATCAGCCGGCATGGAAAGAACTAACCAACATTGAGGATATTCATGAATTTGTCGATACAGTAGGATTCCCAGTTTTGATAAGGCCGTCATATGTATTGTCGGGAGCAGCAATGAATGTGGTATCGAATATTGATGAACTGGAGCATTTCCTGAACCTGGCAGTGAAAGTCTCGAATCAATATCCTGTTGTGGTTTCTGAATTCATCCAGCAGGCCAAGGAAATTGAAATTGATGCTGTAGGTAAAAAGGGAGAACTTTTTGCTTACGCCATTTCGGAACATGTTGAATTTGCCGGCGTCCATTCCGGGGATGCCACCATGGTTTTCCCCGCACAAAAGATCTACTTTGAAACTGTTCGGCGGATAAAACGGATAGCAAGAGATATTGCGGAAGCCCTGCAAATTACAGGTCCTTTTAACATGCAATTCCTTGCAAAGGATAACGACATCAAAGTGATCGAGTGTAATCTTCGGGCATCCCGCAGTATGCCATTTGTGTCGAAAGTACTTAAAACCAATCTAATCGACCTGGCTACCAAAGTCATGCTTGATGTTCCGGTAGAAAAACCTCACAAATCAAGTTTCGATCTGGACCATATTGGGATTAAAGCCCCTCAATTCTCCTTTTCAAGGCTCAAAAAAGCCGATCCTGTCATCGGGGTAGATATGTCTTCTACCGGGGAGGTGGGATGCATAGGTGATAATTTTTATGAAGCTATCCTGAAATCCATGCTTTCGGTAGGTTACCGTATCCCGGGAAAAAATATCCTGTTATCTACAGGTCCCATGCGGTCTAAAGTCGAGTTAATAAACAGCTGCCGTCTTATGGCAGAGAAGGGGTATAATCTTTTTGCCACAAAAGGTACACATGATTTTTTAAAAATAAATAATATCGAATCAACAGCTTTGGCCTGGCCTGATGAAGATAGTAAGCCCAATACGCTCGATTACCTGAAAGGGGGCATGATCGACCTGGTAATAAATATACCAAAAGATCTTTCGAAGACAGAGCTCAGCAATGATTATTCAATTCGCCGGAATGCTGTAGACTTCAATATCCCCCTGATAACTAATGCACGACTGGCCAGTGCATTTATCATTGCCTTTTGTAAACTAAACATTAATGATATTACCATTAAGAGTTGGGATGAGTATTAGGATAGCTTTCATGCTGTCTTCTATCTCAATCTTATCAGGTGCCCAGGATTACCGTCGAATTACAGGTATAGTTACCAATTCAGAAACCCTTAAGCCTTTACCTTATACGAATATCCGGATCCTGAATAAAAGCCTCGGCACTATTACCAACCAGCAGGGTCGTTTCATTATACGTCTTCCGGCTGAATTCTGGTCGGATACACTGACCTTTTCATACCTGGGTTTCAAAAAGCAAATCCTTCCACTCGGACTGGTTGCCGGTGACAGTATAATAATAAGCCTGCAACCGGAAGTATATGAATTAAAGGAAGTAACGGCGCAGGGGCTGACGGCCCGGAATCTGTTGCAGAAGTGCCTCGAAAAGATCCCTGAGAACTATCCTGCCCAGCCCGTTGGAATGACTGCTTTTTACCGTGAAACGATTCATGAAAACGGCCTGCCTGTCCAGGAGGTGGAGGCTGTTTTAGGGATCGACAAGCGGCCTTATGTTAATGATATGAAAAAGGACCGGATGGTGATCTTAAAAGGAAGACAAAACAGAGAGGTATACGAAAGCCGTATATGGGAGTATATAAATTTTGTTGACGGGCCCTATGAAGCACTTGAATCGGATGTGTGCAAGTATCCTGATGATTTTATCACCCTGCCAAGAACACGCTTTAACTTTCTTAAACCAAAACATTTCCGGTTTTACGAATATTCATTTATGGAGGTCCCGGAATCTGCTGAGGATGAATATTATATTATCCGGTTTCATCCTCCAGCCGGGGAAAGAAGGGCTGTTCTGGAGGGAGAAATTTACATTGACAAGCCTTCACTCGCCATAATCAGGATCGATTACCGCATCAATCCATATCATATTAAACACACCTCTGTAGTAGATATTAATACCGAATCTGAACTGAATAAATTGGATATTTATACCCAGACTAATTCATTTAACTGCTCGGTAAATTACAGGTTATACAAAGGCAAATGGTTCCTGGATTATGTAAGGATCAGCTATGATTTTCACCTGTTATGGCTTGACGATCAATATCTTGCTGAAATAAAAAACACCATCCAATTTGTTATAACCGATTTTAATGCTAATCAGCTATATTCTGCCAGGTACGGCAAATTGATTAAAAGGAAATTCCCTATGCCACAACAGCTTGGAGAACAAGATGAATCATTCTGGGAAAATTATAATTATATCCTGAGAGAAGAAATAAAAAATTAGTTTATATGATCAATTGTCGTTGGTTTTAACCGGCGGATCAGGGAATGAAAAATCAAAATTAAGGCTACCCGCGTAAGGCTTCCGCCCCTGAAACAATTTCCAATATTTCATTTGTAATGGATGCCTGCCTGGCCTTATTGTAATGCAGCCTCAGGTCTTTTAGCAGTTCGTTGGCATTATCGGTTGCCTGGTGCATAGCAGTCATGCGGGCCCCATGCTCTGCCGCATTGGAATCAAGAAGGGCTTTATAAATCTGAATTTTTAATGACTTAGGAATCAGCTCCGTTACAATATAATGTTTAGAGGGTTCAAAAATATAATCCTGGTATGTATGATGCTCTTTCTCCTGATCCTCCTCCGGCAATTCTATGGGTAAAAACTGTTCTGCAGTAATGATTTGTACAGCAGCATTCTTAAACTGGTTGTACACTATTATTATTTTATCATATTCACCCGTTACATATTTATTGATCAGGTCTTCTCCCACCGGTTTAATGTTTTCAAAATGCAGTTCAGTAAGCAACTCCGGTTTTTTACCGATTACTGTATATTGCTTTTTCGTCAGATAATCACCACCATGCCTTCCTATGGATAAAAAATGCAGATTGCCGCTTTTTAAATGGGTCCCGTATTCTTCAGTAGCCAGGTTAATAGCGGCTTTGGTGATATTTGAATTGAATGCACCGCATAAACCCTTGTTGGAAGTGATCAGGACGAAAAGTACTTTTTCAATTTCCCGGACCTGCAAATAGGGGTTATCCACATCACCCACCAGTGAATCGCTTACATTAGCCAGTATCTCCTGAAGTTTATTGGCATAAGGCCTGATTTGGATAATGGCGTCCTGGGCCCTTCTGAGTTTTGCAGCCGACACCATTTTCATGGCATTGGTAATCTGCCTGGTTGATGCGACAGAAGCAATCCTTGTCCGTATTTCTTTCAGATTAGCCATAAACTATACCTTTGTTATCCTGCACTTGTCTTTTTATATTTGGCAGAGATCTCCGTGGCAACCTTTTCAAGAATCTCCTCATCTTTTTTTTCCATTGATCCCGCCTTGAGGGTATTCATCAAATCTTTATGTTTTACACTAAGATAATCGAGGTATTCCACTTCGAATTCCTTCACCTTATCCCTTGGTACATCTGCCAGCAATCCATGCGTGCCGCAGAAGATAATAGCAATTTGTCTTTCCACAGATACCGGGGAATATTGCCCCTGTTTCAGTATCTCCACATTTTTTGCACCTTTATCGAGTACTGCCAGTGTGGCTTTATCAAGGTCAGATCCAAATTTGGCAAAAGCTTCCAGCTCACGATACTGAGCCTGGTCTATTTTCAGTGTCCCTGCTACCTTCTTCATAGATTTTATCTGGGCTTTACCTCCGACCCTTGAAACGGATATGCCCACATTAATAGCCGGACGGACACCTGCATTAAACAGCGTCGACTCAAGAAAAATCTGTCCGTCGGTAATTGAGATAACATTGGTGGGGATATAGGCAGAAACGTCCCCTTCCTGGGTCTCGATGATAGGCAATGCTGTCAATGATCCCCCTCCTTTTACAATCGGAACAAGGGCCTCAGGCAGATCATTCATTTGTTTGGCTATCTCATCCGATTCTACAACTTTCGCAGCTCTCTCCAGCAATCTAGAATGGAGGTAGAAAATATCTCCCGGATAAGCTTCCCTTCCCGGTGGCCTCCTTAACAACAGTGAAACTTCACGATAAGATACTGCCTGTTTTGAGAGGTCATCATAAATGATAAGTGCATCTCTTCCGGTATCCCTGAAAAATTCCCCTATGGCACAACCTGCGAAGGGGGCAAAAAACTGTAATGCAGCCGGGTCGGATGCAGTGGCAGCAACGATCACAGTGTAATCGGCGGCCCCATGTTCTTCAAGAGTTTTTGCAATGCCGGCAATGGTTGAACCTTTTTGTCCAATGGCAACATAAATACAAAAAACCGGTTCCCCTTGCTCATAAAACTCCTTCTGATTAATGATCGTATCGATAGCTATCGCTGTTTTTCCTGTCTGCCTGTCACCGATGATCAACTCGCGTTGCCCACGCCCAATAGGGATCATTGAATCGATGGCCTTTATTCCTGTTTGTACCGGTTGGTTAACAGGTTGGCGGTAAATCACCCCGGGGGCCTTTCTTTCCAATGGTAAATCGTAGGTTGTTCCCTTGATCGGTCCTTTGCCATCAAGGGGTTCACCAATGGTATTAATGACTCGTCCCAGCATGCCTTCGCCAACATTCAGGCTGGCAATTTTTCCGGTTCGTTTAACCAGGTCGCCCTCCCTGATATCATCGGACGAGCCAAACAGAACAGCTCCGACATTGTCTTCTTCAAGGTTCAGCACCAATCCTTTAATATCATTCTCAAACTCAATGAGTTCATTTGACTGCACATTGGTTAATCCGTAAATACGTGCAATTCCGTCACCTACTTGCAATACAGTACCTACCTCTTCCAGCTCGGCATCTGTTTTAATTCCTTCTAATTGCTTTTTAAGTATTTCAGAAACTTCTGCAGGTTTTATTGCTGCCATGATATTTTATTTTTTATCTGTTTTTACTAAAGGGGTGGAAAGCAATTCTTGCTTTATTCTCTTTAACTGGCCAGCAACACTGGCATCCAATTGAACATCTTCAATTTTCAGGATAAATCCTCCGATAAGGTTTTCATCCACGTTCTCTCCCAATTCGATGATGGCCCGGTAAGCTTCTTCTATGAGTTTGACCAGGGATGTCCTGATCTCTTGATCAATCTGAACAGCGGTGGTTACGGTCACTGTTTTAATTCCTCTCTCCTCCTTGAAAAATTCAAGGTACATCCTGGCCATGGAGGGAAAGAATTCCTCACGGTTATTCTTGACTATCATCCGTAAAAACGAAAGGGTCAATGAATTAACCTTCCCCTTGAAAACCTCAACAAGTATCGCTTCCTTTTTAGAGGGTTCTATGACCGGGCTATGCAGTAAATGCAGTAACTCAGGAACTTCATGCAGTATTAGCAACATGGCATCCATATCATTCCTTACCGGATCGAGTATCCCCTGATCCAAAGCACTACTCAATAACGCTTTGGCATATCTGACTGATATTTTTCCGTCGTTCATAATCTGAGCCCCGGTCAAATGCTGTTTAGTTCAGTTTAATGTCTTTCATCCACTTGTCGATCAATTCTTTCTGAGTGCCTTTATCTGCCAGTTTCTCACGAAGGATTTTTTCGGCTATGTCGATCGATAATTCAGTTACCTGTTTTCTGATTTCCTCGATGGCAGAATCCTTTTCATTCTTAATATCTTCCTTTGCTTCCTTTACCATCTTTTTCCCTTCTTCGGTTGCCTGTTCTTTGGCAAGGACAATGATCTCTTCTTTAACATCTTTTGCGTCTTTCAGAATCTGAACGCGTTCTGCCCTGGCTTCGGCAACAATTTTATCATTATCAGCCTTCAGGGATTTCATTTCCTGCCTTGCAGTTTCAGCCCTCATAAGCGCTTCATTAATAGAATATTCACGATTTTTCAAGGCATTCAGGATGGGTTTCCAGGCAAACTTTTTCAATACCCACAAAACTATCCCGAACATTAAAAGCATCCAGAATAATAAACCAATACCCGGTGTTACAAGTTCCATATCATTAATTATTTAGTTACATATCAATATTGTGCAATCCTGCCAACCGCAGGATTGCACAAATTTTTTCGACTCTCTAGATAAAGAGAATCAGCAGACAAACAACAACGGCAAAAAAAGCAACCCCTTCAATAAGTGCAGCAGAAACGATCATATTCGATCTGATATCTCCTGCCGCCTCAGGTTGACGGGCAATGGCTTCCATGGCAGTACCGCCAATCCGGCCAATCCCCAGACCTGCACCAACTGCAGCAATACCTGCACCAAGAGCAGCTCCCATTTTGCCTATTGCAGCAGCCTGCAATAAAATCAATAAAGCTGTCATAATGTAAAAATTAATTGAAAATAATGTGTGTGATGTTTAGCGTGTTGAAAATATCTCTGTTAACTTTCTTTCTAAACCTCCCACCCACACTTCCCGTCACTCTTCACTCTTCACTTCCACGTGATGTTCTTCTACTGCCATCCCGAAATAGAGTGCCGATAACAGGGTAAACACGTAGGCCTGTATCAATGCAACCAGTAATTCCAGGAAGGTCATAAATATTGTAAAAGCCAGGGACAATGGGGATACAACATAACCCATCACTACCTGCATCTGTCCGAAAATAAAGATCAGGCTGAAAAATCCCAGGGCAATAATATGCCCTGCAGCAATATTGGCAAAGAGCCGGACCATCAGAACAAATGGTTTTGTAAACATCCCTACTATCTCGATGATCGGCATTAATGGTATGGGAAACTTCAGCCACCATGGAACACCCGGAGAATTAAATATATGGGTCCAGTAATTTTTGTTAGCGTTGAAAGTCGTAATTGAAAAAGTAAAAAGCGCCAGTAGCAAGGTAATGGTAATGTTGCCGGTTACATTTGCGCCCCCCGGGAAAATAGGGATGAGCCCCATCATGTTATTGATCCATATAAAAAAGAAAATAGACAACAGGAAGGGCAGGAATCGCTCAGCCTTTTTCTCACCTATCGACGGAATAGCAATGTCGTCGCGGATAAACAAAATAATTGGTTCAACCAGGTTTTGCATCCCGGTTGGAGCCTTATCCGGTCTTTTTTTGTAAGTTTTTGCAACCGATATGAACAACCATAGAAGCAGAATGCAGCTAACCAGTATGGCAAATGCGATTTTTGTAAAAGAAAGATCCAGGAAAGGGGGCTGTACCGAACCGTCGTCGAGGATCTCAACTATTTTACCCTTGTGGTCGCCATGAAGCTCAAACCTGAATCCTTTATAATCCTCATGACCGTGATGAAATTTGTTGAAAAAAAATACATTCAGCCCTTTTGATTTACTGTATATAATTACCGGTAAGGGAATGCTCAGGTGGAAATCCTTATAGGTCAGGATGTGCCATTCATGCGCATCTCCAATGTGATCAAATATAAATTCACCGGGCTTAAATACCTCCTCATGCTGGTCGTCTGCCTGATGCTGATCTTCGCCCTGTTGTTGGTCTATTTGTTCCTGTTGGTGTTGAGCAGAATTTTTCATCTTATGTTGCTGCGGTTTGGCGGCTACAATAAGAAAGAAAAAAAGTGCACCTAAAATGTATGAAATGATTTTTCTGCTCACCTTGTATTTTCAGCTATTAATAACTCCTAAAAATAATAAAAATGATTAGGTTTTATTTTATATTACTTCTTGTTTTTCAAATATTTTAGAACTGATAATACTTCAAAAAAGGAGTATAAAACATATAAAATGAGGAAGCAAATGAGAAACGGCACTGCATGTTCCCTGTCTAACAGCAAATAGATCACTATTAAAATCAGATAGGCCAACATCTTTATTCCGGTTGCACCCAAGAATTTATAAGTGAATTTTTTATTATCTCCCTGGCTTGCAATGATCAGGTAACGGTGAACGCCCAGAGTAATTACAAACAACAAAAAAGGCAGGAAAAGGAAACCTGAATAGTAGTAATCAGCAGCGAAATATTTCATCACCAGGAAGCCAATAAGGGTAAGAACAACAGTTAATAAAAATAACAGGATGGAAAAATTTTTAAAACCTGTGTCCATGATGAGAGTTTAGGGTTATTACTTCATCTTCAGCAGATCCTTGATTGCATAATACATTGAAAGGGCTACTGAAACTATGGTCAGGACTACTGTAAAAACAGGAAATTCAATTTGAACTATCTGGTCTAATTTTATGCCTCCAAATACACCCACCAAAATAATTGCAATCATCTGGAAGGCAAGGGTGGAGTATTTTGCATAATTATTTAGATTCGACTGGTTGTTCTTCTGGTTTTTCGATGATTTTGGCTTTTTCTTCATGAACAAAACCTCCGCTATTCATATCGCAGTTACCGGAGAATCTGCACCCTGGTTCAATAGCCAGCCTGGCGGCAACGATATCTCCATTGATCTGTGCCGTAGCCTTCAGGGAAAGTAATTGGGATACATTAATTTTACCCTCTATCGATCCTTCCACATCAGAATTTTTACAGCTTATCTCTCCTTTAACTTTACCTGTCTCACCAACAACCACTTTCCCTTTGGTTTTTAGTTTTCCAGTGAGGCTTCCATCCACGCGTATATCTCCGTTTGAGATTATGTCTCCCGTTATTTCTGTACCAACTCCAATGATGTTTATTCCGTTGGTTTCGTTTTCGTTGTTGTATTTAGCCATCTTCTGATCTTTTAGGAATCTTAATCAGTATTCTATCATTCAGATTTTCAAAGTTATAAATTAAATCGGATCATAAGCCCATTTTAGGAAAATTGATC
>CAYZEZ010000175.1:0-10700 GCA_964477295.1 uncultured Bacteroides sp.
GGGATACCGGTCCGCGTCAGCAGTTGTGGAAAGGAAGAAACACACCTGCCCAAATCTGACGGGATTACAGCCCGTGTTGCAGCCATCCGGGGAGATAACCTGGATTCAATGACCCGGGATGCCATCGATGCAATCGGAGGCATGCAAACAATTGTCAGCCAGGGTGAGACAGTCTTCATTAAACCCAACTTCGTGACTTTCCCCTGGGCAGGTACCAATAATTGTTTTCATGGGGGAGAGTGTACCAAACCTGAAATTCTAATTGCTGTGGCGGAAGAATGTCTGAAGGTTGGTGCCGGCAAAGTAATTATTGGAGAAGGTTCACATTTACCTTCCTTCGATTGGAGCAATGGAGTAACTTTTGATGGTAAAACAGACCTGGTTACCGCAGCAGGTCAGCTAAGTTCGAAATATAGCGTGACAGTTTCCCTGGCATGCCTTGAGAATGATTCCCCTGCCTGGATTGAAGTGCCATCAAAAACTTCCCTCAACAGCATAGCGATTTCAAGCCTGGTAGCTAATGCAGATAAGGTCATTTCTGTTCCTGTTGCAAAAACCCATTCATGGGCCCAACTTACATTGGCAGCAAAAAATTTCATTGGAATTACTCCCTTGTCCAGATATGCCCAGCTCATAGATAACTCCTGGTGGAACCGCGGCACATTTGACCACAGGACTCCTCAGGCTATTGCGCAGGTTTATCTTGACATCGTTGATTACCTTAAACCCGATCTCTCGATCATCGATTTTTCAATCGGGATTGAAGGGAACGGGCCAACCAGGGACAATGGTGGTGCAACTCTTGATATGAAAGACCATATTGGATCCTGGGCTATTGTGGCCAGCACCGATATTATGGCTGCCGATGCCACAGCAGCACGGATCATGGATCATGATGTCATGCAGGTCAAGCAACTAACCATGGGTTTTAACATGGGACTTGGAGAAGTCAGGGAAGACTCTATTGAGGTCATGGGCGAAAAAATTGACAATATACGGGTACCCTTCAGAACCGCACGCCTGATGGGGTAGTAATTACATATCCTTTCTTCGCCGTCTGGCTTCGCCGAACTCAGGAACTCGTTTCCCCGTAGCTAGCTGCGGGGTTAGCGAGCGCAATAAAAAAATACATAAGGAATCGATGATTCCTAGCAACTTGCTGCGTGAAGAGTCAATATTTCATTAAAAATTCATTGGATTATATTCAGTAATGAAATATTTGATATTGAAGCCATTACCACAAAAGGTAACTTTCATGGTGTCCCGACCAGGGAACGTGAGTTTACCTTCAACCTCATTTCCATAATGCAGATGGAGAAAGGGAAAATTGACGAAGAATGGCAGGAAGACAATAAGCTGGGATTTGTCCGGCAAATGGTAATGACGTTAGCTCCGGGGAACCAGAGAATTTATCAGGTCTACTGTACCTGGGGTTGGATTCAGTAAAAGTTGTATCTCAATGGGTCCGGATACTGTTGTTTATTAAAGTATCCGGACCAGTTTAACAAATCTTCTCAGTCACCAGGAGAAAATCAATTCTTGCTTATTGTTACTTTTGATATTAATGCAATGTACTTTGTAATTCATCGGAATAAATATTGAAATCCAGGATATAATATACAATGTATCGGCAACTGATTCCTGTAGTATTCTAATAGTTCTCTTCTCTTACCTGCATATATGATTTGGGATGTAAACAGGCCGGACAGGTTTCGAGTGCCTCCTCAGATTCATATACATATCCGCAGTTTATGCATTTCCACCAGACTTTGCCATCCTTCATGAATACTTTGTCTTCGGAGAGGTTTTGCAGGAGTTTTAAATACCTGCGTTCATGTTCGGCTTCCACTTTTGAAATCATTTTGAAGGCAGCTGCAACTTCCGGGAATCCTTCTTCTTTAGCAATTTCAGCAAAAGCAGGGTAGAGGTCGGCCCATTCTTCGTGCTCGCCCTCAGCTGCAGCTTTCAGGTTTTCTTTTGTTGTCCCGATGATTCCGGCAGGATAACTGGCCACAATTTCAACCATGCCTCCTTCCAGGAATTTAAAGAAGCGCTTTGCATGTTCCTTCTCCTGGTTTGCAGTTTCCTGGAAGATGGCAGCAATCTGCTCGTAGCCCTCTTTTTTTGCAACTTTTACGAAGAATTCATAACGGTTCCTGGCTTGTGATTCGCCAGCAAATGCTTTTAATAAGTTCTGTTCTGTTTTGGTCCCTTTTAATGAATTTGCCATGACTTGATATTATTTTTAGGTTAAACTTTATAAAAATCTTCTTTATCTGCACCGCATACAGGACATTTCCAATCGTCCGGCAGATCAGCGAACTTTTCATCCTCCTTGTTATCATCGTAAATGTACCCGCAAACGGAGCATTGGTATTTAGCAGCTTCTTCCAGGGTGGGTTTGCTTTCCAGTTTCGATTTGTCGATATAGGTAGGAGCATTTTTTGGGGCAAGGCCTTTTTTGACCTTCCGATAATACCCATAGGTAAGTGGATCGGGTTTTTCGTCCACGATTTCTGCCTGGATCAATTCTCCAATGAAGATCCAATGTGTACCCACATCGAATTTTTCAACCAGTTTGCATTCCAGGTAGGCAATGCAATCGTTGAGTACAATCGGAGCACCCGTTTCACCGTATTTCAGGTTCATGCCTTCAAGCTTATTAAAATCCTTTCCACTTTTGTAGCCAAATCTGCCAATAAGCTCCGAATCAGCTTCTTGTTGTAATACCGATATGGCAAAATTACCGTGCTTTTCAATCAAGGAACTTGTGAAGTTATCCTTGTTGCAGCAGGCTGCAAACTTAGCAGGTTCTGCAGTTACCTGGAATACGGTATTGGAAATAAATCCATTGCCATTTTCTTTATTCCCGGTAGTTACAACATACAATCCATAACTGATTTTGAACAGGGCTTCGTAGTTTATCATAGAATTAGGTTTAGTTGGTTGGGGTATGTTCAGGCAAGGTCTTGAATGGAACTCATTGCCATCTGGTAAAAATAATTATTTGAGACGGATCCTCAAAATGGTATAATTTTATAACCATATCAAACGGACAGGATAGAAATAACAGCACTTGAACAGGGCACTGATCCAGGTAGCCGATATTTATTTACCAGTCAGGAGGGATCGACCAACATGATAAATTCCAGAAGGTATTTCGTGAGTCATGCACCGAATTCCATTTATGATCATATCACACCGGGGGATTAGAATTCAGGGCATTAAATGAAAATATGGTCGTTTGTGATGTGCCATCGACGATCAATTGGCGATTAGCGACTTCTGGCTGGTGATTAGCGGCTTCTATTTTGCCAACTACTGATTAGCGATTTCCGACTGGCGATTTCCGATCGCTGCCAGGCTAACCCCTGGCTGCCTGTAAGCGACTTCCGATCGCTGCCAGGCTAACCCCTGGCTGCCTGTAAGCGACTTCCGATCGCTGCCAGGCTAACCCCTGGCTGCCTGTAAGCGACTTCCGACCGCCGCCAGGCTAACGCTGACTGCCTGTCCCCAAATTATAAACTTATGGAATCACAGACACGCAGACTCTTCTCAATTCCCTCCTCTTCCGCGCTGTCTTTGTGAATCCTGAGGTGCCCCCCTTTCCTGCCCCTGTCCCTGTCTTTGTTGCTGACGTGCCTGCATTCTTTCTTCCATCAGTTGGTTGTATTTCTTCATCTGGGCATCAGTAAGCACTTCTTTGTATTTCTCATCTTTCAGTTTCCTTTGTTCCTGCATCTTGGTGCGCATGGCTTCACGGTCAAAATTACCATTTCCAGCCCGAAACTTTGCGCGTTCGGTTTGCATCTTTCTATACCATTCGAGCTCGATATCAAGGAGCTTTTCTTTTTGCTGGTCTGTGCATTCAAGGGTTTCGGCCAGGTTGTTAACCCTTTCTTTTACATTCTCTTCAGTCATCTGCCCGCCATACTGCCCGCGACCTTGTCCCTGTCCCTGACCCTGATCCGGCCGTTCCTGGGCAACCAGCGGCAACATGAACAGTGCAAGCATTATCATGAGTAATGCAATTTTCAGATGAATCATATTTTTCATTTTAATATCCTCCGGAATTTTATATTTGAACAAACGAACAAATTAACAAAATAAATGTGTAATAGATTGTGACATTTAGACGTCATAACTGGCAAAAGGTTTAATTTGTTTAAGGAAACCATTATCAAATATTAAACCATTTTTAATTAAAGGAGTCAAATACCTGAAATCTCCCCTACATAAGGAAAGGTTGTAATCGAACTGAATATTTGGCGTCTATATTTTATAAATTGCAATTCCTAAAATATATTGAGATTTGGAAATTAAGATAAGCAATCTGAGCAAAGTATATTCAGGGGGGAACAAGGCACTCGATGATGTAAACCTGACAATAAAGGAAGGCATGTTTGGCCTTCTCGGACCAAACGGCGCAGGCAAATCCACCCTGATGCGTATCCTGGTAACAATCATGCAGCCCACTTCAGGTGAGGTCCTGATCAATGGCAGGGATATCAATAAACAAAGAAAAGAGGTCCGCAAGATGCTGGGATACCTTCCCCAGGATTTCAGGTTCTTTGCCAGGCTTCGCTCATGGGAGTTCCTCGATTATGCCGCCCGGCTGGCAGGGATGACATCCGGAAAAGAGAGGCGTGAACAGGTTGACAGGATGTTACAGGATGTTGGGCTCTTCCATGTGCGGAACAGGATGGCCAATAAACTGTCGGGTGGAATGAAAAGGCGGCTCGGTATTGCCCAGGCACTGATCTCTTCTCCTTCAATTATTATAGTGGATGAGCCAACTACGGGTCTTGATCCTGAAGAGCGCATACGATTCAGAAACCTCCTTTCGGATTTAAGCAATACCGGTACTATCATAATATTATCGACACATATAGTAGGTGATATCTCCAGCACCTGCAACCAGATGGCCCTTCTGAATGAAGGTAAACTGGTATATGATGGAGCTCCGGATGTTCTTGTGGCTAATACAAAAGGATATGTATGGCATGCAAAGGTTGACCAGGATCAATATGACCAATTAAAAGTGAATTTGCCGATTATCTCTACTATACCTTCCGGAACAGGTTGGGAGATCCAGTTCGTCGGGGAAAAACCTTCAGGCCTGGAGGCTGATGAAATTCATCCTAACCTTGAGCATGCATATGTGCACTTCATGGAAAATAAACTTAACCACTGGAACCTTTGATTAACTTTCAGAACATATTAAGCGTCTCAAAATATGAAAGGAAAACCCTTTACAGAAGCTGGTTTTTTCGTATTTTTTCCATTATTGCGTTGCTATTTCTGTTTGGCACAAACATGGGCAACTTTGGATTTCACGGTGGCATTCGCTGGACAACCCGTGCTATAGCAGCAAACCTCCCCTATATCAATGTGTTATTCATCAATGTGGCCCAGGCAATAATTGCAGTTTTCCTGGCCTCAGATTTTCTTCGGCGGGACAAGAAACTCGATACAACCGAGGTTATTTATACACGCCCTGTATCAAACGGGGAGTATGTTGTAGGTAAAACAATAGGTATCCTAACCTTGTTTATAGGCCTTGTCATTGTAGCACTGGCTATGGCCCTTGTATTCAACCTGGTTCGTCAGGATGTACCGGTCATCTGGCAGGCTTACATCTACTATCCCTTACTGATTTCTATCCCGACCCTGGTTTTTATTCTCGGACTTTCCTTCTTACTGATGATCATAATACGAAACCAGGCAGTCACATTTCTCCTTTTGCTCGGCTATATCGGGCTAACAATTTTCTATTTCAAGGATAAGCTCCACGGCTTACTGGATTATATGGCATTTAACCTGCCGATGGTCTATTCCGATTTTATCGGATTTGGTGAACCGTACAGGATCATACTTCACCGCATAGCTTATTTCTCTATGGGTGTGGGATTTATTTTTGCTACCATCAGGTATCTCAACAGGCTTCCCCAGGTGGGCAGGTGGAATGCCATTAACCTGGTTGCCTTTGCCTCATTCTTTATTTTTGGTGCAGCCACAGGATACAGGTACTTCTCGATATATCAAACAGAAGACCATGCAAGAACAGAATATCGGGCATTAAATAACGCCAATGCGCGAATTCCCCCGGTTGATATTATTTCCAATACCCTATATGCAGAACAATCTGGCCGCAAACTTAAGATCTCTTCAGAATTATTTATAAGGAATCAGAACAGGCAAAAACTGGATACACTCATCTTTTCGCTAAACCCGGGATTTAAAATAGATAGTATTACATCTGTTGATGGGATGGTAAATTATTATAAAAACAGGCAGATAATTGGTATTATACCTGAAAATGGATTGGCTCCGGGAAGGCGGTCAAGGTATGTGATGTACTATTCGGGAATACCTTTTGAATCGATCGCTTACCTTGATATCCCTGATGAAAGCCTGAGGGAGTTGAAGCGGATCCAGGTAGCCCCAATAGATAAAAAGCCGGGTATTGTATCCAGTGATTTTCTTTTGCTCACTCCTGAATTATTATGGTACCCGATGGCAGGGGTAGGATTCAATAACCAGACATTCCTGCCCAGGAAACTCGATTTTGTCCGTTTTGAGCTTACGGTCAAACCAAATAATAACCTTACATCGATTGCACCTGGTAAAGTTGAGATTTCAGGTAAGGAATACCACTTTACCCCGGAAACAGATCTGAACGCCCTCACACTTGTGGTTGGACCGTATGAGAAAAGAAGCCATACGTATGAGAATATCGATTATAATATATACCTGATGCCAGGTCACGACTACTACTCCGGATTTTTCACAAATATTTCTGATACCATCGGTGATTTGATTAAACAGGAAAAGGATGACTGGGAAATCGACGAACTCGACCTATACTACCCTTTTAAACGTATAAACCTGGTTGAAGTACCCATTCAATTTCATGCCTATGACCGGCCACTGATCCAAACCGTTGGGACCATCCAGCCAGAAATGATCCTGATGCCGGAAAAAGGGGCAGGCCTGAATTCAATGGATTTTGCCAGGTACAAATTTTTTGAAGAGCGAAGGAACCGAAGAGAGAATGAGACCCAGACACCGAAAGAGATTGAAGCACGCTCATTCCGCCGGTTTCTTGAGAGCACATTTTTCCGGAGTGGCACCACTACCCGCCCGGTATCGGATAACCGTCAGATGGGCGGCGAGCAGCTTATCGTTTTTCAGGGGATCGAATACAGTAAAAATCCATATTGTGTCTTTCCACTCTACTATAGCTATATGACAGGGATCAGCTCGTCAGAATATCCACTATTTAATTCAATGTTGGAAGTTTATCTGAAAGACGGCTTCGAAGTTTCGATGCGGCAGAGTTTCAGGGGTGGTATGACCGATAGTGAAACAGCAAATATGGCGCTTCGGGATAACTCCCTTAAAGAAATTCTTGCAGATTGGGACAATACCATCACATCTGCACTTGTTTTTCAAACCGGGAGCTTTATTTTCCTGGCCCTTAAAAACCGTGTCGGATCCGGCAATTTTGACAACTTTCTCTATTACTATCTTGAGGATAATGCTTTCCGTGAAATTCCTTTTAAACGGTTTTCCGCCGATTTTTACAGGGAATTCGGAGTTGAAATAGAGCCCTATTTTGAGACCATTAATACAAAAGGCAAGATTCCCACCTTCATAATGAGTAGTCCTGAATATATCCAGTCGCGGGATGATATAGGAGAAGTGTACCTGATCAGGTTTTCGTTGCGTAATACAGGAGAGGCTAAAGGCATGGTGGATGTAACCATACGAATTGCCGGATCTTTTGGCGGTGGTGGTGGAAATGAAGAGAATCGCCTTTATGAACTGGATCCGGGGGTAACCAAAGACATTCAGATAACGCTTTATGAGCAGCCCCGGATGATGACTGTGAACACCCTTGTATCAGGAAACATCCCATCTACTTTCACTGCTTTCCTGAGATCAGCCGAGAGTGTCAGGACAACCAATCTGGAAGAATATGAAAGGATTTCTGACAGGGAGCTAACTTTACAGCTACCCGGGGAATTTGTTGTGGATAATGAGGATCCCGGTTTTAAATGTATTTCCGTATCAAACGAAAGTAAACTGAAACAGTACATCGATTCCCGCAAAACACAAACCAATGAGATCTTCTATGAGCAGATCGAACCGTATTGGACACCTGCAAAATGGACTCCCTATGCCCATTCGGGATTTTATGGTGAATCGGTGCGATCTGCGCTGGCAACGAGAGATGGGGAGGGAGGTAATGTGGCAAGTTGGTCCATTGTATTACCATCTGCAGGTTTTTATGATGTATATGTCTATATACCGAAGTCTGCAATGTTCGGTCCTCCTTCAGGCCGCAGGCGCGAAGGAGGACAGGGCAGTGGGGGTGGACGCGGCAGGGGACCGTCATTCGCCGACGAAAGTACGGTTTATAATTATACGATCTCTTCCAATGAAGGTATTGAGGAAGTTGAATTCCCCTTGAGAAATACGGAGGATGGATGGAATAAAATAGGTGCATTCCATTTTCCCGCAGATACTGCGATTATAGAATTGTCTAATAAAACCAATGGCAGGCGGGTTTTTGCCGATGCAGTAAAATGGGTACAAAGATAAATGTTATCAACAGGTAAAATAAATGATATGAGTCCAAACAATATGCTACGAATTCTAATTATTGCTGTTGTTATACTATTCCAGTCCTGTGGGATTTCAGCACAGGTACTGCTGGATATAGAAAAGGCAATGGAAATGGCTGTACAAAACAGCCCGGTAATGCAACAGGTTCAATTGGCACTGGTCAGGAGCCAGGAAAAACTGAATGCCCAGCTGGCCCGGCAGAAATCACAGTTTACACTGGTACTCAATCCATTTGAATATGACCGGACAAACAGGTTTGACCAGCGTACAAGTGAATGGTACCTGAATGAATCAGCACGGTCCTCAGGTACTTTTGCAATCAACCAGAGGGTATTGCCCACCGACGGTACTGTTTCATTAAGAAACACGTTCTCTTATGATTACAACAATTCCGAATCGGCCGGAGCAATTGATCCAATCTCCCGGACATGGAACAACAGGCTGATGCTTGAGCTTTCCCAGCCGATTTTTACATACAACCGGACCAAAGTCCAGCTTAAAAGTCTCAGGCTGGCTAATGAAAACGCCCTTTTGAGGTATTTAATACAAAAGCTGAGCCTTGAAAGAATGGTGGCGCAAAGTTTTTATTCTGTTTACTCAAGGCAAATGAGTCTTATAATCGCTCAGGAAGCACTAAAAAACAACGAGGATAGCCACGAAATTATAAAAAATAAAGTAGAAGGAGGATTGCTTGCCCTGGAAGAATTATACCAGTCAGAGGTGAACATGGCCACAAGCCGGTCAACAGTTTTTACTGCCGAACTTGACCTTCAGAATGCCATGGATCAACTGAAAGTGAACATGGGGATGCCGCTTGAAGATGAATTTGTGATCATTTCCCAGATTGTTATTGACTCCGTTGAAGTGGATCCGGACATGGCCATTCAGCATGCAATGGAAAACAGGATGGAACTCAGGCAGCGTCAGATAGACATTGATAATTCCATGTTCAGCCTGATGGATGCTAAAACTGTAAATGAGTTTGCCGGTTCTGTCACAGCTTCTTTAGGTATTACAGCAAATAATGAAGATTTCGGCCTGTTGTTTGATAAACCAACAAATACTCCGGCAGTTGGACTAACATTGAATATTCCAATTTTTGACTGGGGTGAGAGAAAATCTGAAATAAAGGCAGCTGAAGCCGACCTGCATAGTGCAGAGATTGACCTTGAGATCGAGAAAAGAGATATAAAAGTAGATATTAGGTCTATCGTCAGAAACCTGGAAAATCTGGAAAATCAAATAGTTATACAGGAAAAGACAGTCGAGAATGCTGAACTTACCTATGATATAAACCTGGAAAGATACCGTAATGGCGACTTAACCAGTCTGGACCTTGGTATTTATCAGAACCAGTTATCGGATAAAAAAATGGCACTGACCAATGCAAAGATTAATTATAAGCTCGAATTGCTTAATCTGAAAATACAGACACTTTACGATTTTGAACTGGGAGAAAGCATTGTACCGGATGAGCTTAAGAATAATGAATAACAAATATTGAAGTTGGAATTTCGAAGTGAACAACATTCCCAAATCACAAAACCCGCACTACCTCGCAACTAGTAACAAATATCATATTTAAAAATGAAGAAACTTAAGTATTTTCTAACAATCCTGCTACTGGGGCTGATCCTCACTCCTGCATGCAGACAGCCCGATCTGAATGTGGAAACAACCATTGAAGTACCTGTTGGAGTTATTGAAGCAGGAATTTCATCCATCGAAGAGTTTATCAACACTACCGGTACAGTATTTCCGGTGAAGGAAGTAAGCCTGAATTCAGAAATTACCGGCGAGTACCGGCTACAAATCAATCCAAATACTGGCAAACCCTTTGCACTGGGAGATGAAGTGAAGGAAGGAGCAACCATTATTAAGCTTGAAGATGAAGAATATTACAATAACCTGAGAATTAAATCGAAAGAGGTAGATGCAGAGATCTCCAGGCAGGAGTATGAGAAGCAGAAATCGCTTTACGAAAAAGGCGGGGCAACCCTTCGTGAGTTAAAAAATGCCGAGATAGCATACATAAATTCCGATTATGAAATTGAAAGCGGCCGGATCAA
>CAYZEZ010000176.1:0-1424 GCA_964477295.1 uncultured Bacteroides sp.
ATTGCATTTCAACCACCTCGACTTTCTCACCAAAAATATTCTTTCTCCCAAAAGCCGCCCATTCATCAATATTCTCTGCCATATTGGATGAAGGGGTGATTGGGTAAATCGCTGCTACCTCACTGAACATGTAAGCAACATGAGATGCTGCCTGGTTGCCATCGCACGTAATAAAATTCTTTTTCTTAACCATTTCTATTCTATTAAGTATTTAATTAACAATTATTTATAGATATTTCTACTAGGCAATACAAAATTAACATAATATAGCAAAAAACAACATGAGTTTTATTAGGTTTTCAATAATTCATTATGTATAATACTAGTTTTCAACAACCACATGGATCTCGCTATGAGAATAATTGTGATAATTTTCATGCATGATTCACACGGAAACAAAACAGGATAAAAAAAGCGCCTTTCACAGTGAAAATCCATCTGCTCAGGCGCTCATTTGAAAAATATTATTCGTGGCCGTCATCCTGAATTTATTTCAGGATCTGCTCTCTTATTCGGCATTCATGGAAATAAGGAATTCTTCATTGGATTCCGTTTTCGACATCCTGTCCCGAAGGAATTCCATTGCCTCCAATGAGGTCATGTCAGCAAGATAATTTCTAAGGATCCAAATCTTGTTTAGCATCTCCTTATCCAGCAGAAGATCTTCCCGCCTGGTACTGGAAGCATTCAAATCGACAGAGGGGAAAATACGCTTGTTGGATAATTTCCGGTCGAGCTGCAGTTCCATGTTACCCGTTCCCTTGAATTCTTCAAAAATCACATCATCCATCTTTGAACCGGTTTCTGTCAGGGCCGTTGCGCAAATGGTCAATGAACCCCCATTTTCAATGTTCCTGGCTGCCCCGAAAAATCGTTTTGGCTTCTGCAATGCATTTGAATCAACCCCACCTGAAAGCACCTTCCCTGAGGCTGGCGCTGTGGTATTAAATGCCCTTGCCAAACGGGTAATGGAATCAAGGAGGATCACAACGTCGTGGCCGCATTCAACCATCCTTTTTGCCTTCTCAAGGACTATGTTGGCAACTCTTACGTGCCGTTCTGCAGGCTCATCAAAAGTAGATGCAATCACTTCTGCATTCACATTGCGCTGCATCTCGGTTACCTCTTCCGGACGCTCATCGATGAGAAGTATTATCAGGTAAACTTCCGGGTGACTGGCTGCAATGGCATTGGCAATCTCCTGCAACAGGATAGTTTTACCTGTCTTGGGCTGTGCGACGATCAATCCACGCTGTCCCTTCCCGATAGGTGTAAACATGTCAACCACACGGCACGACAGGCTGCTTCGCTCTCCTTGTTTAACAAGTGTGAATTTTTCCTCAGGAAACAGTGGAGTCAGAAAATCAAATGGGACACGATCACGGATAAAATCCGGATTGCGGCCATTAATTTCCTCTACTTTA
>CAYZEZ010000176.1:1434-10612 GCA_964477295.1 uncultured Bacteroides sp.
CTTTTCAACCTTAATTAAAGGGAAATATTTTTCTCCTTCCTTCGGGGGCCTTATAGTACCCTTTACATTATCTCCGGTTTTCAAACCAAATAACTTGATCTGTGATTGAGACACATATATATCATCAGGGGAATTCAGGTAATTATAGTCGGATGACCTGAGGAAACCATACCCGTCCGGCATGATTTCAAGAACTCCCGATGCAGAGATGATTCCTTCGAATTCAAAGACTTTATCCACCGGCTTCCTCTCGGGCCTTTTGTGATAATCCTGATCTTTGTCATGGTGGCCTTGCCGGTCATCGATTACAGGGGAAGGCTGCCTTTTAGGCTTGACATCCGTATGGGGCCTGTTATCACCCGATGAATCAGGAACAGGTCCATCCTTGCGCCTTTCAACCACTTCGGGTTTCTTATCATCTTCAGGACCTTTTGAAAATTTCTTCTGATCACGCTGATCAGGTTTTCTCCCCCTGCGAGGACTTTTGTTTATGCCGGGCTCAGGTCTTGATTTCGTGGATTCTGTGGAGGTGGAATTGGTGCCGGATTTGCTTTCGGCTGCAGATATGGCCTGCTGATCAAGGATTTTGTAAACAAGATCTTGCTTTCTTAATGAGTCTACTCTTTTTATCTTCAACTCTTTAGCAATATCCTTCAGTTCTGATAAAAGCTTTTTATTAAGCTCAAGAATATCGTACATATAAGATTAGAATTTATGAAAATTAATTATAGGATATATAGAATGAAAAGGTGAACAAACTCTTAAATGAGTAAATGATTTATCGAATTGGGGCCGGGAAAATTACGTTGTTCAATTAAGCACAGACGGAAATCTTGTGCAAGTATATATATTAATAAAGAATAAAAAAAGAAATATAGAAAAATTGTACTATTTATTAGTACTCCTGATCTGCTGTCGGGAATTTAGAAATTGTTAATAATCCAATGGGTAATATATCATAATTAGTTAAATATCAATGTCTTATTAAAGAAAAACAGATTATCCAATCTGAATATTATTTGTACAGGCAAAAGGCACTGCAACTATTTGTATCTTTATTTCTAAAATCAATGTCATAATGTAACTTTTCAGCAACCTTTACGTATAAAAGACGATAAATTCTCAATATCATGAGGCAACTCAAAATTATCAAGCAGGTCACCAACCGTGAAACTCCTTCACTAGACAAGTATTTGCATGAAATTGGCAAGGTAGACCTTATATCCGCAGAAGAAGAAGTTGAACTTGCAAGAAGGATCAGAAAAGGTGACGATGAAGCCCTGGACAAGCTAATCAAAGCCAATCTCCGGTTTGTTGTTTCTGTATCAAAACAATACCAGAACCAGGGCCTCAGCCTTCCGGACCTGATCAACGAGGGCAACCTGGGCCTGATAAAAGCTGCCCGGCGATTCGATGAAACAAGGGGATTTAAGTTCATTTCATATGCTGTATGGTGGATCAGGCAATCCATTTTACAGGCCCTTGCCGAACAGGCCAGGATAGTTCGCCTGCCATTGAACAAAATCGGTTCTATCAATAAGATAAATAAAGCCTTTGCCATCCTGGAACAAATTCATGAACGTGAACCTTCTGTTCTGGAGATTGCCCAGGCACTCGAACTGGCTGCTGATGATATCAAGGAAGCTATCAGGAGTTCAGGGCGTCATGTCTCCATGGATGCCCCGCTTACTGATGGTGAAGAGGGTAACATGTACGATGTAATGCTTGCCAAGGATACTCCCAGTCCCGATAAAGGACTCCTTACCGAATCATTAAGGAAAGAGATCGAAAGAGCCCTGTCGACCCTGACCCATCGCGAAGCGAGTATCATAAAGCTGTATTTTGGATTGAATGGCAAGCATCCGCATACCCTTGAAGAGATTGGTGAACAATTTAACCTGACCAGGGAACGGGTAAGGCAGATCAAGGAAAAGGCCATTAAGCGACTGAAGCACACCACCAGGAGTAAAATCCTTAAAACCTACCTGGGTTAACGATGAGCCACCTTATTGCACCATCAATACTAACAGCCAATTTCCTGAAACTACAAGAAGAGATTGATCTTGTGAACCGGTCTGAGGCCGACTGGATACATCTCGATATCATGGATGGTGTGTTTGTACCCAACATTACCTTTGGGTTCCACGTGATCCGGCAAATTAAAAAAGTGGCTCAAAAACCGCTGGATGCACACCTGATGATCGTGGATGCCAACCGCTACATCGATGAGTTTAAACAAGCCGGAGTAGACAAAATTACCGTTCATTATGAAGCTTGCACGCACCTTCACAGGACCATTCAGCATATCAAATCACTCGGTTTGGATGCCGGCGTGGCTATTAATCCGCATACACCGGTTCATTTGCTGGAAACTATCCTGCCTGATCTCGACCTGGTTCTGAATATGACAGTGAACCCGGGTTTTGGGGCACAAACATTCATTGAATTCAGCTATAAAAAGATTAGGCAACTCAGGCAACTTATTACCGAAACCGGATCAAAAGCCCTTATCCAGATTGACGGGGGAGTCGATCTGAATAATATCCGGTCCCTGGCAGAAGCCGGTGTGGATGTTTTTGTTGTGGGCAATACAATATTCTCGGCTAAAGATCCCCTCACTACCATTAAGCAATTAAAAAACCTTTAGTTTATCATTAATTCTTAGTAAAAGGATCCAAGGGGCCAAGGGATACAAGTGAATAACCACACCCATATCCCACGCCCCAACTCACACAACTCTTCACTCTTCACTTCTTCGTTACCTCCACGTTAACATCAGTTACATAAGTAGTAGATTCACCCCCTCCCGCTGCCGTATCTTTGTATCAGACAATTTCGAAAAACGAAAAATCAAAACAAAAGATAAACGGAGGACCACAAAATGAAAGCCACAACAAACACCACCAATTTCCCCAGCACAGCAAAATTACTTGTATTTGCAGCTCTGATATCCGGCCTTGCCTTTTTAAGCTGTGTGGTTTCAAATGCACAGGCTAGTAACGAAACAACCTTTAAGTCCTTCCTCGATGAAATGAATGAAAACTATGCTGATGTACTAAAATCAAGCGTTGAACTTTCCGGAATAAGCATGGACCAGGTTTGGGCTGCCCGCCTCAACCGTGCTCTGGTTAACGAAACAGAAGAAAGCCTTGATGTTGAATCCTGGATGCTGGATGCTGAATTCACCAACGTAATCACAGAAGAAAGCCTGGAAATTGAAGACTGGATGCTGGATCCCGATTATTTCTATAACGCTGAAACATACGAAGAAGCCCTCGAGATTGAGCCCTGGATGCTCGATACTGAATATTTCATTGGAACAGATGCTGATGAAAATCCTGTTGAACTTGAAGATTGGATGATTGAATAGAATACAGAAGTCAGAAGTCAGAAGGCCGCAGGGGCAAATAACCCTGCGGTTTTTTTTGGGTAAAAATCACACCCCATCCCTACGCCCCCGCTACCTTGTAACTAATAACTCGCAACTCGTTACTACTCTTCTCCATCCAGATATCCCTGCAAATATTTAAAACTCTTAGTGAGTTTTCCGTCTTTCACAATCGTAGCCCTTTCAATGATCCCATCCACATCATTTCCTAATAATGCAGGCATTACCCTCTCCGTCAACTGCTTACCAAAATCGACTGAAGCATCCCTGGGTAACTCACCAGGCAGATTATCCACCGCCATCACCGTAATACCCCGTAACTCAAATGGAGGGATCTCCTGTTCTGTTAAAGGGTCATAACCGTAAACAGGACTTTCAATGGAGGATGCCCTGATGGTGGAAGGGACAGGCCCGTTGATATCACAACTGATATCTGCAATGACACTGATCTTAAAACCGGGTTCACGCATATCACTTTTCGTCATGAACACCGGCGATTGGGGATCCCAGTAATGGCATGCCATTAATATGTCGGTGACTTTGGTATATGGATAAAAAGTGGATTCATACATATCCGGATGGTCAAAAAAATGCTGAAGGTCAAATTCGGTACCATCTTTTCTTTTAACATAATCCCATGGATCGATCCGGCATAAAACAGGTTCTCCGAATGAAGTTTCCAGGAATTCATCCGGAGATACTTCCCTTAGGTTCAATGACCCGAGTGTTTCCATAGCACCATGGGCCACCCTGCCCCCTCCTGTCACCAGGATCTTCAGGGCTGGCAACAGGACCTTCTCCAATTCCTTCTTCATGGCTTCAAAATCGAAACAGGAATGGGCCGGAGTAAGCAAAAATGATCTGAATCTTTCCCCGTACGCTCTCAGTCCGTTATAAGCACCAATAATCCCCGCCCACCGTCCAAAAGCAACCAACCGTATGTCATTCTCATCGGTAAGATATTCATAATCGATAAGGGTAATTTTCCGGTTTGCGATCTCCCTGAGAAGGTTCCTGTTATATGGCTGTTTCTTTGCTGTATGTGAAAAAAAAAGGTAGGTCCCGGATGGTACCAGGGCATCGATCTCAACTTCCTTCACTCCCATTAAAATATCTGATGAAGCCGGTTCCCTGACTATATTGATGCCAGCCCTGGTGTATTCATCATCTGTGAAACACCTGTCACTCCCCTCCTGGACAACAATCTCCAGTTCAGGAAACTGCTCCTGCAAAACCGATAATTGTGCCGGTGAAAAAGGTACCCTCCTGTCGAAGGGGATCTTTGTTTCTTTTAATATTCCGAGTTTCATGGTTAATTGATAGCTTTGCCGCTAATTTAATTAAATCCGGGGAGGATTCAAGGTCATCCGTGCTCTTCCCGCCGGATAAATAGGAAAACAGGCGCGACCTGTTCCGCGGAGGCTTAATTATGTTCCTGAGGGCCTTAAATATTCAGGCATCCCGGTAAGTCAGCGTGTGTTTTACCGGATCAGTAAAAAGATAGCAATCAGCGCAATCACCATCCCGAAGATGATAATGATATGAGGTAATACAGCATACAGTATTAAAGAAAGAACAATGGTGATGACAGGAGCCAGGGCATTGGTCATCGGGGTCACAATGATCACCTTTCCATAACGGATGGCATAAACAAGCATCAAAGCCCCTATTGCATTGAGCACCTGGATCAAGGCGGTCAATCCTGGCCCCCTGAATCCCCAGTTGATCTCCGCACTCATATCTGTCATAAAATAAGCAACCGGTGCAAGCAGGATCCCGGTTAACATCATATAGAAAAAGATGCTTTCAGCCTTCATCCTGTTATTTGCAAATTTCATAACAAAAGCCTGGATGCCCCACATCAGAAATATCAGGATGGCAAATATCAGCCACAGGTAACTCTTTACAAGGGTACTATCCGGTTCCTGGTAAGACAGGAATAAAATGGCCAGAAGGGCCAGTGCGATCCCTACCCAGTTTAATACACTCGCCTTCTCCCGTAAAAAAAAAAGGGAAAGCAAAATGGTGACAGAGGGAGACAACGAGATGATCGGAAATACAAGGTATGCAGGACCCTCAAGCAGTGCATGAAAAAGCATCAGCTGACCACCTGCCCCCAGGAATCCGACCAGGGAACCCTGCAAAATCGATTTCCAGTCATACTCAAGTTTCCACTTTACGACCCACAAGGCCACCAGGGCACAGGGAATCATGGTTAGCGACCAGACAATGTATCCCAGCGTAGCCGGGAATCCTTCCTTTAAAGGAATCTCCATTAAAGCCCCCCATAATCCCCATGAAAGGGTTGTTATGAGAGCAAAAAGCAGCCAGGGACGCTTGTTCATGAAATCAGGTTTTATGCAGTGATTACCTCAATACCTACCTGTTCCAGCATGATCTTATCCTGGGCAGAAATGCCTGAATCGGTGACCAGAACATCAATTTTCGAAATGGGGGCTATGGCAGCAAACCGGCGACGGAAAAACTTGCTCGAATCCGCAACGACAATCACTTTTTTGGCAATGCTGATCATGATCCTGTTTACATGTGCCTCTTCTACATTCGGGGTGGAAAGGCCATGTTCCTGGTCAATTCCATCCACGCCCAGAAATAATTTATCACAATAATACCTGTTGATGTTTTCCTCGGCCATAACTCCCACCAGCGAAAGAGATTTCTTTCGCAGCATACCGCCGGACATAAATACATTGAAATCATTATAATCTGCCAGTATTGTGGCAATATTTATGGCATTTGTGATAATTGTCAGATCTTTAAAATCCCCCAGGTTTTTAGCTATCTCTGCAGTGGTAGTCCCTGAATCCAGGATAATAGTGTCTCCTTCCGAGATCAATTTTGCAGCTACCTGTCCAATCCGCTGCTTTTCTTTGAAATGCTCCCTCATCTTATCCGATAAAGGGGAATCAACACCAATGTTTTGCAGCTTAATCTTGATGGCACCCCCGCGTGCCCGGATCAACATATTCTGCTTTTCAAGCTGGGCCAGATCATTCCGGATGGTTACTTCACTAACTTCAAACGATTGACTGAGTTCTGACACCGATACCTGCCCCTTTGCCTCAATTTCATCCAGTATCTGGGCTCTTCTGGATACTGTGGATTTGTTAGATGATCTGCTCATGGGTGATTATTATATTTCCTTTCGCTAGCTTCTAACAAACATAATTAAAAAGTTTAAAATATCTATTGAAAAGGATAAAAAAAATTATAAATTTGTTACGAAACGAAACGAAAGTAGCATAAAAGAAAATATCAACTATATGACAAATTATTTAGGGATTGCTGAAGATTCCCTTATAAAGGCGGGTGGCATCCACACTGCCGGGGAAATCTCCAGGCAGCCCCAGCTGTGGAAAAAAACGTTTGATTTTGTATTGAAGGAGAAAAACAGGATCGGTGAATTTCTGAAAAAGACCATTTCTGACCCATCCACTGAAATTATACTTACAGGAGCAGGATCTTCGGCATTCATAGGCAACTCACTCGAGGGTACCATGCAGGTAGAACTTGACAGAAACGTCAAAGCAGTTCCGACCACAGACCTTGTCTCCCATCCCGGTCTGTACCTTAGAAAGAATACACCTACCTTAATGATCTCTTTTGCCCGGTCGGGCGACAGTCCTGAATCTATTGCCGCAGTCACCCGTGCAAATGGTATTTGTAACCATGTTTTCCACCTGATCATTACATGTAACCAGGAAGGAAAGCTGGCAAAGGAATGCAACACAGAAAAAGACATGGTATTTCTCCTTCCCCCGGAATCAAATGATAAAAGCCTTGCAATGACCGGCAGTTTCTCCGGTATGCTGCTGACCGGCGTCCTGATCTCCCACATAAATAAACTGGATCATCAGGAACAGCATGTGGCAAGGCTCGCATCCTATGGAGAAAACCTGTTAAATACATTTGCCCCGGCCCTCCGCACTATTTCCGGAATGGATTTTAACCGGGCTGCCTTTCTTGGATCAGGGCCGATGCAGGGCATTGCCCAGGAGTCACATCTCAAGCTGCAGGAACTTACTGATGGGAAGATAATTTGCAAGCACGATTCCTTCCTTGGTTTCAGGCACGGCCCGAAAGCTGTAGTTGACAAGACTACCCTGATCATCTACCTGATCTCTAACAACCCGGCAGCCGTTTCATATGAAATAGACCTGATCAGGGATATAGAAAAGGCTGAAAGGGATCTTTATTCAATAGGCATCTCGGAAACTAAGCTGAGCGAAATAAGTCCCGATCTGGAAATTGTATTCTCTGACGGATCCAAAAATATCCTTCCCGAGGAATACCTGGCTATTGTAAATGTACTGCCCGCCCAGTGCCTTGGATTTTATAAATCGCTTGAACTGGGACTGAGTCCCGACATGCCATCCATTGATGGAACCATTACCAGGGTAGTGACAGGCGTTACAATTTATCCATTTGAACATTAATAAATATGATACTCTGTGTTTGCCCTAATCCCTCTGTCGATACCTATACCTGGATTGATGCCATTCATCCGGGAAGGGTAAACCGGGCAAAAAAGGAGGTTCAGTTCCCGGGAGGCAAGGGTGTACATGTGGCCCTGGCCTGTGCAGAAATGTCCTGCGAGGTAACTTTATTGGGATTCTGGGGAGGTCCGACAGGAGACTGGATCCGTGACCAGTGCCTGAAATATAGTATCCGGAGCGACGGGATCAAAGTTGCCGAATGGTCAAGAACCTGTCAAAGCTTTAAGAGTGATAACGAATTCGATGAGACCGAAATCCTTGGTGTGGGACCGGCCATCACGCATTCACTGCAAGACAAACTGGATCAGCTGCTGCAGCAATTCATGCCTGTTGTGTCGTGCGTTTCCATGAGCGGTTCCTGGCCGCAAGGCGCCTCATCGGATGCCTATGCCAGGATGATTACCATCTGTAATGAACGCAATAAAGATGTATTTCTTGATTGCACCGGGGAACAACTTGAAAATGCCCTTCCCGTAAAACCATATTCCATCCACCTGAACACCTCCGAAGCCAGGAATCTCTTCGGGAACCTTGAACCTGAAAAGCTGGCACTGGAGCTTTCGCGACATTGTACACTTGCAGCTATTACGGAAGGGAAAAAGGGATTATACCTGTGCGACGGGAAGGAAATGGTCCATGGAAATGTTTCAGTTAACCAATGCTTTTCTGCAGTAGGCAGCGGAGATTGCCTGGTGGCAGGACTGATGATGGCCCATGAGAAAAAAATGGGCCTGGCGGAATCGGCAAGACTGGGTGTTGCCTGTGGATCGGCAAACTGTGTAAGAAAGGACCTCGGTATGCTCAATAAAAAAGATGTAAATGACCTTTTGGGCCAGGTGAGTATCGAAAAAATTAAAATATAGTAAAGCATGGCAAAAAAATACGATGTCCTGGTTATCGGTGAATTAAATATTGATTTGATACTCAATGATATTGAATCATTTCCTGAAATGGGCAAGGAAAAAATCTCCCGGGATATGTCCCTCGTTATGGGCAGTTCCTCCGCCATTTTTGCATGCAACATCGCATCCCTGGGGAACAGGACCGGATTTATTGGTAAAATTGGCAATGATGAATTCGGTAATATTGTGCTTAAAAACCTGGAAAACAAAAATGTAGACACTAACCTGATCATAAAAAGCGATACTGCCACCACGGGTGCCACTATTGTACTTAACTACGACCAGGACAGGGCAATGATTACCTACCCGGGAGCCATGCAGGACCTGGTTATTAAAGATATCCCATTCAGCGAATTTAAAAATGCCCGGCATCT
>CAYZEZ010000177.1:0-10466 GCA_964477295.1 uncultured Bacteroides sp.
AGAATTTTATTTACAAAATGTTCCTCTGACTGATTCAATGATGGAGATTTCACATCAGAACATCCAGGAAGCATTGCACACGACAGGAGAGATTTACAGGAATAAGTTAAAGGATTTGGATGAAGCTATAGATTCATATACTGAAATTCTTAACAGGTATCCGAACTCGAGCTATAAATTATCGGTCTATTATAACCTGTACCTGATATATAATGAACTCCAGGATGGGCGGAATGCTGATATTTATAAAACAGCAATAATCCGGGAGTTTCCGGAGAGTCAGCCAGCTCAGCTTCTGACCAATCCAAATTACATCAATGAACTGATGGAAAAAGAGAACGAAGAGAACAGATTCTACGAAAACACATACAACAAGTATCAGGAAGGATATTATTATCAGGTAATGGTGGATGTGGATACTGCAATGCAGCGATATAAAGAGAGCGAACTATTGCCCAGGTTCTTCTTTCTTAAAGTATTATCCATTGGTCATACCCGGGACAGGCTGACATTTTCAGCAGCACTCGATTCATTGGCCAGGATGTACCCGGGTGATGAGGTGGCTTCAACAGCAAAGGAAATGATAGCTTATCTCCTGGAAGCAGATCCTGAAGTTAAATTTGAAACAGAGAAACAGGAAGCGGAAGAAATCTATATTGCTGACTCCACAGGTAAGTTTTTAGTGGGTTATATTGTTGATAGAAATGTTGACATTAATCAATTGAAATTTGAAATAATAAACTTCAACCTGGATGCTTATCCAAACAAAACATTTGATATAACAGATAATAAACTGGATAATAACCAGGTACTCGTCCTGGTTAAATCATTCGCAAATATTGACAAAGCCTGGGAATACCATGATTCTATTGCCGGGAATGAGCTCATTCTATCTGTAATTGGTGATTTTTCTTATTCCAGGTGTATCCTATCAGAAGGCAATGCGGCCATTCTCATTACAGATAAAATAGCCAGCAAGTATTTAATTTTCTACAATAAGCATTACATGCGGAAAGATTAATGTAATGCGGTTTCCTTTCTTGTTGTTTTCCTTGTTACTCAGTTAGAGAAGTTCTAATTTTACGTAAATTCAAAAAAAGAATGATAAAAAAAATAGTGTGGGATCGAAGCGGTTTGGGAATGTCTCGAATGTACCTGATTTCAGTAGAATAGTCATCCTGTCCCGCCGTGCCCCCCCCGAGCACCCGGGGGGGAGTACTCGGGATCAGGATCTAATTATTAGCTAGTTATAGATCCCGAAACCCTGATCTTCATCACGGCAGGCAAGTTCGGGATGACTAGATGTCAATTACATTATGAATCTCAGTTCCTGAGTTCTGTGCTTCAGAATGACAAAATAACAACTTTTGAGACAACCCTTTCTAAAAATTTTAAACGAATGAAACGAATCAGAATTCTGTGGACTGATGATGAGATTGAACTACTGAAACCACATATACTTTTTTTACAGGAAAGGGGTTATGATATGACCACTTCCACCAATGGAGAAGATGCGGTTGCCCTTGTCAGAGAAAAGGAATTTGAATTGGTTTTCCTGGATGAGAATATGCCAGGAATGAGCGGGCTGGAAACACTGAACCTTATTAAGGCCATCAATCCATTATTGCCGGTGGTTATGATCACCAAAAGCGAAGAAGAAAACATAATGGACGAAGCCATCGGCTCTAAAATTGACGATTACCTCATAAAACCTGTTAACCCAAAACAGATTCTGTTATCCATTAAGAAAAATATTGATACGAAACGGCTGGTAAGTGCGAAAACAACTACGGCTTACCAGTCTGAGTTTTCTAAGCTGGGAGGATTGATTAATTATGCCAAACGATTTGAAGATTGGGTAGATATATATAATAAACTGATCTACTGGGAATTGGAGCTGGAGCAGTCCAGCGATTCGGGAATGGATGAAATATTAAAAATGCAAAAAACCGAAGCTAACACAGGGTTTGCAAAATTTATTCAGTTCAATTATCCGGCATGGTTCAATGATAAAACAGCCGAAAAACCATTGATGTCAACAAATATATTTCCACAGCGTGTATTCCCATCTCTTGAATCGGGACAACATGTTTGCCTTGTTTTGATTGATAATCTCAGATTAGATCAGTGGAGATCCATTTTCCCGGTATTTGAAGAATATTACAGGATAGAATCGGAAGAACTTATTTGTTCTATTCTGCCAACAGCCACTCAATATGCCAGGAATTCTATGTTTGCAGGCCTTATGCCGCTGGAAATTGAAGAATTGTTCCCGGAATTATGGATCGATGAAGAGCAGGAAGGAGGCAAGAACATGCGTGAAGATCAGTTACTTGACAAACAGATTAAAAGGCTTGGACTAAAATATAAATTTAAATACGAGAAAGTCAATAATGCCAGATCCGGCAAAAGAGTTGTCGATAACATAAAAGACCTTCTGGATTTCGATTTTTCAGTGGTGGTTTTCAATTTCGTGGATATCCTGTCTCATGCCAGAACTGAATTAGAAATGATCAGGGAACTGGTTTACGATGAATCATCCTATAGATCACTTACACTGTCCTGGTTTCAGCACTCACACCTTCTTGATTTTATCAGGGAGATGTCGGCTCATGATGTAAAGATTATCATTACCACCGACCATGGTACGATACGCGTAAATAATCCTGTAAAGGTTATTGGCGACAAGAAAACTACCGCGAATCTCAGGTATAAACAGGGGAAGAACCTGGCTTATAAAGCAACGGAAGTATTTGAAGTTAAAAAGCCTGAAGATATTCACTTACCAAAATCGCACGTTAGTTCCTCCTTTATTTTTGCCACAAACTATGATTTCCTGGTTTACCCGAATAACTATAACCACTATGTTAACTATTATAAAAACACTTTCCAGCATGGTGGTATTTCAATGGAAGAAATGCTGGTCCCGCTTGTTATTTTGAATCCACAATAATCGTAATGATTACATGGTAACTTTTAGAATAGAAAATCTTCAGGAAATCCGGGAAACAGCAAAAGACTTTCTTGATCATTTCAGGAAAAACAGGATCTTTGCATTTTATGGTCCTCTTGGATCAGGAAAAACAACATTTATAAAGGCCTTGTGCAAGGAATTGCAGGCGGAGGATAATATTAGTTCTCCCACTTTTTCGATAATAAATGAATACAGTTCAGAATCGAATGGGGAAATCTACCATTTTGATTTCTATCGCCTTGAAAAACAAGAAGAAGTATATGACCTGGGTTATGAAGAATATTTCTATTCGGGGAAGTTTTGTTTTATTGAGTGGCCGGAATTAGTAAAAGATATCCTTCCTGAAGGGACAATTCATATCAGGATCCAACCCAATACGTCTTCAATAAGGCTATTAAAGGTATTTGACCCATCCGCTGTATGATCTTTTTTATTTGACTTAGTCCCTGAATTGTATTATTTTAGACCACCTTCAAAATTTACAATTAGCGACCTATGAGTGAACAAGAGACATCAGGCGCCCAGTTTACATTTGGGAAGGCCAATTTAATACCACAGGAGGAGATGCTTGAGGTTAAAAAAGCCCGGAAGCAGCTTATCATAGGTATACCAAAAGAAGCGCAAAAATTGGAAAGCCGGGTTGCACTGACTCCCGAGGCGGTTGAACAGCTTGTAGAGCTAGGCCACACTGTGTTAATCGAGTCGGAAGCAGGGAAGGCCGCCAATTATTTGAATACAAATTACAGCGAACTTGGCGGTACCATCGTAGAAGATAAAAAGCAGGTATTTCAATCAGATATAATACTGAAAATTGCTCCTCTTACTCTTGAGGAGATTGAATTACTTATGGAGCGCCAGGTAGTCATCTCATCCTTGCATTTAAACAACCAGACGGAGGAATTGATAAGAAAAATTATGGCCAGGAAAGTGACCGCTATTGCGTTTGAAAACATAAGGGATGAACACAATTGTTACCCGGTGGTCAGGTCAATGAGTGCCATAGCAGGGAATACATCGATCCTTATTGCAGCGGAATATCTTAGTAATGACAGGGGTGGTAAGGGCGTTATGCTGGGAGGGATCCCCGGAATTACTCCTACCGAAGTGGTAATACTGGGTGCCGGCACTGCAGCCGAATCTGCTGTAAGGGCAGCACTGGGACTGGGAGCCCATGTTAAAGTATTTGATAATTCTGTCCACAGGCTGAGACGATTACAAAATAACATCGGTGAACGGGTATACACATCCATTTTTCATAAGCAGGTAATGAAGAAAACCCTTAAATCAGCCGATGTTGTCATCGGTGCCATGTACCTTATCGGGAAGGGCCCAAGGTATATTATTACAGAAGACATGGTGAAGGATATGAAGAAAGGATCGGTTATCGTTGATATAAGTATCGATCAGGGAGGTTGTATCGAAACATCGGAATGCCGGACACAGCAGGATCCTGTCTACACCAGGCATAGCGTGATCCATTATTGTGTTCCAAACCTTCCTTCCAGGGTGGCGCGAACAGCTTCCATAGCTATTAGTAATGTATTCGCTCCCCTGCTAATCAGTCTGGGAGAATCGGGCGGAATAAAATCTTTCCTGAGGGAAGATGCAGGAACCAGAAACGGTGTGTATATTTTTAATGGAATACTCACCAATCATTATATTGGCCAGCACCTGGGTATACCTTCCAAAGACATTGAGTTATTAATGGCAGCTTTTTAAAGAAAAAGATTGAAGGTATTGATCTGCATGAGAAAACTAATAATCATATCCCTGTTGTTAGGTTTTATTGGAGCCTGTGAGGAAGGTGAAAAAAGTAATAAAAACACTGGCGAGGTTATCCTGACTTCGGAACGAATTCTGACAGATACTTACCGAAGTGTAGGCTTTTCATTCAAAGAGGGTAAAAATGTACCTTTCCCTGTCATAGGAGGAATGGTTCCTGACATTGTTGTTACCAATGAAACTGACATCGAGGGAAACCTTACAGGCGCAAACTTTACGTGTCCCAATAACCTGCTTGCTTTTCATCTGGAGGGATCATTCTCTTCACTGGCTGAGGCCCTTGCCCGGTTCAATAAATACAATGAAGTTACCGCCGAAAATTTTACTGCTCTGGCCAATCCTGTGATTCATTTTCAGGTCTGGACCATCCAGACGGTGGATCAAAAATATGCTAAACTAGTCATAAAAGACATCCAGATAAAAACCGACAGTCCGGTTTCTGACTATATTGAAGTAACCGTTGAGTATCAATACCAACCTGACGGAACAAGGATTTTTACTGAATAATAATATGTTTAGATGTAATATGTCCCGATAAAATAAGGAATCGTTCATTAGAAATTCCATCTTACCGTGATGCCCCCTACATGTACCACATCCTGTTTTTCCGATACCCTGCCCGAGTATTCCAGGTTCAGGTCAACCCCTCCCGTAATGGTGCGCTGTAAAAGAATTGACCAAACTCCGTTGTGCCCGGGAAGCAAACCCTGAAGCATTTCATAGGCAACCGGTGTATTCAGCAAATCGTTATAGGTAATATTTACATAATTAACTTTCCCGGAAAGGTTCCCCTTATTCAGAATATTATATCGTCCCTCTATGCCCACATCATGAGTGCCTGCTAATTCTGAATTGCTCTTATTGTTTTCATTTTTATAAGTATAATTCAGGATGATCCGATATGAGATACCTGGCTGATATTGCATACTTAAATTACTGGTTACAAAATCAATATCGTAATTTTTATTGGTAAAAAACTCTGATTCAAATCCTTTGGATCCAATATCCGTTTGGTTTATAATCGATATGCTGTTGTTGATGTTCCATTTTATCCTTAATCCATTCGATAACCTGGTGCGGGTATCGAACCCATTGACAAGTGAAAGCCGGTTCTTGTTGTTCTGGTATATATAGTCAATCCCGACCATATCTCCTGATTTATTGAAAGATAGATTATTCCTTATCGAGGTGGTCATGCTGGTAAGGTCAGGATTGGTCAACCGGATATTAAAAGGATTCAGATTTTTGATCAGATCAGGCCCAGTCATTTTCCTGTTGATTCTGAATGCAAGCAGATTCGAAAACCTGGCAACCAGTTTTTTTATTCCTTCCTGGTTGTTCCATATCCTGGCGGGTTGCAAATTGATCGATTGGTTGAATTGGTTGGAAAACACTTTAATGAACCGGTCGGTTGGTGTAAACACCCTGATATAACCGGCCTGGTCCTGGAAATTGGCCACTTCAAATTCATCCAGTTCCCTGATGTTATTTTTATTATAATCGCTCCAGGTATATACTCCCTGGCCCGGGGCCACCTCCAGATAAGAGAATTCCTTTTCAGCCTCAAGTCCGGATCCGATTTCATAATAGGTTGACGTGCTTATGAATCCTTTTTTAATTCTTCCGCTATGGTCTATCCGGGCCAGAAGAAATTCGTCCTTAACTTCAGTTGTCAGAACCGAATCGTTTATACGCAAGGTGCGATACGTGAGTACTGTATTTAAACGGTTATTTGGATTTTTAACAAGCCCGAATCCAACATTCAGATCATTGGCGGTAGTGGCCGGGTCGAGATTATTTTGATTGACGGAATAATCGGTTCGCATCAGGTAGTTGGCCATGAATGAGTTTTTCGAGGTGTCGGGATTGGTGAGATAGATTTCATACTCCTGGTAACTGAAACTGTTACCCAAAAGGCTGTCATTTTCAGCATCTTTCCATCTGTTAGTTTCTCCTTCTTCCCTGACCCCCAGCACAATATATTTTAGCTGTCGTGAAATATCAGCATCGTGCCTGATGAATTTTGTATTCTGGTAAGAATCATCGGAATTCAACAAACTACCCTTCAAATGGAATTGAAAGCCTCCCGCATTAACATCTGCGTATCCTTGGTTTCTGTATCCTTTATACAAATCTGCCCGATTCAGGAATTCAGATTGTATACCGGCCCTGGTGCGTTCCTTTTTAAAATAATCAATACGAACGGACCCGTTATGTTCATTTCCTCCGGAATGGTCCCCTGTTATATTCCAGTCGCGTTCAAATTCCACAGGGCGAAACCGTTCAACAGGATCAAAATGGTTGCTGATCAACTGATAAGATCCTGTTGCCCACAACCTTGTATCAGTTGTATCCCGCAACAGGACATCCTGGGATATGATCCCCTTTAATGCAAAACCAATGTTATCCTGCCTGTCATTTGATGAGAATGTGTTGATATCGTTATTGCTGAGAGTAAATTCAAAAGCAGATGTTGTGGAAGCGGTAAGTTCTGCTGATCCTCCAACGGAGATTAGTTGTTTCTTTTTTGGTGTTATAAGTAAAACAACAGGTTCATAATTGCCTTGTGGGATTCCATTCACAGGAGCTATCCACTTGTATGTCTTTCCGTTTGCCGAAGCTTTAACCTGGCGGTAATGGCCGTTTCCTTCTCCAACAAAACTGAAGCCGAGGCGGAACCATGCACTGTCGGGATGTGCAGAGTAGACATACACATTATTATATTGTGTGCCCTGCACCAGGGTATCAATTTTCTTATATAGTACCTCTGTATTATTAAATCCAACACTATCGGCTCGTAAGGTGACTGCCTGATCCAGATGGTCCCCGATTCCTGCTAAAAGGTATTTGTTTGCATCCGAGAGATCCTGCTGGAGGGTTTGGTTTTTGTCGTCCTGCTCGGCGTACACATTGATCCAGAAATAACTTTTTTCTGTAATGAATTCATTTCCTGAATAGACGAGGAACCGGGCGTAAGATCTTTCTGAATATTCAAATTCTACGATGATTCTTTTATCTTTTGTGATCAGCTGGTTGGGCGTAAAGGTTATCTCTGCATTGTTGTAATCGATCACATAATCATTATCCAGACCCCGTTGCATAAGCCTCCCATCGATATAAACCTTTTCAGCCCCTGCCAGGACAATTATGAATTGTTCCTGGTTACAACCCCTGAGCTTGTATGGACCCTGGTTCCCTTCTGATCCGGTAAAGGATTGCCTGCAGAATTTACCTTTTGATATGGCTCCGCTTACCGTGGTCACTATGGTTCTGTCGGGATCTTTCATAACCGGGAACCGGCCGGTGAATTTGATGCCTTTGCCTTTTTTGGCAAAATCCATGAATGTCCCCGGTGATCCGTACAGGTCAAAATCACCTGCAGTAAGGCTGAGTTGTTCATTGAAGACTTCAATAAACACCTTATCAAATTCATGTATTTGCTGAGATGTACCTTCGGGTTGAATAGGGATGTTATTGTCTGAGATTGCTGCAACAATTCGAAGATCATCAGAAATTTTACCATTAAGCTGAAGGTTGAGGTTAGAATTAACCACAACATCCTGGTTGTTTCCAAATTGAATTCCACGGGATAAGCTGCCCCGCTTATCGAGTTCAGTTGAAGAATAATAACTGGCTGCGGACAGGTCAGAAGAAGGGATCGTGAATGGGTTGTATCCGGGACGGCTGATCTCTTGAATTACAGACAGATCTTTATTCGCATAGGGTTTGGCCAGGTTGACTGATATTACTCTGTACAGGGCTTTTACCCTTGAACCTTCCAGTTCCCTGTCGAAATACAGGACGGCTGAAGGATAATGGAGCATGTAAGATTTTTCGGGAAGCAGCCGGCCGGCTTCGTTATATAAAAAAAATGACCCCGGAACCACATGCATGGAGTCGATGATCATGGAATCGCCCGTCAAAATAAATTCTCTTGATCTCAGGTTGTTTATTTCCTGACCTGTAACAGGGACAATCGGAAGGACAAGGAATAATATCGGGAGCAGGCGTTTCAATGGAAATAAAATAGAACTGTCTGAAATATATGAACTTATTATGAATGAAAAAATTGCCTCTATGGGCTTATAGGGCTTTGCTTTAAAACCCACTAACTTTTTTGTCTGCCACACAAAAAAGTAAGTAAAAAAAAGTCACCACTACAGAAAAATGACTAAAAAATTAATTTTTTGCGCTAAATGAAATGAACTTGCTGCGCTCAAACAGCATTTCATTTGATGCTAAAAAATATTTTTTTTTACGCCGTTTTTCTTAGGCGGATCATACCGAACACCCACACCCTCGGTTTATGTTATTAATCATAGTAATACAGTGCCGATTGTTCTATTTTCGTAAGATCATTTCAATACAAAGCAATGGATAACATTTTAATCATTGGAGCTGCCGGACAGATAGGATCGGAGCTTACCCTGGAACTACGAAAGATTTATGGCAATGATCACGTATATGCTACTGATATTAAGGAAGCTGGGGTTGAGGTAATGCAAAGCGGTCCTTTTCAGCTGATGGACGTAATGGATGATAAACGGCTGATTCATTTTGTGATACGGCATAAAATAACACAGATATATCACCTCGCAGCGGTGTTATCCGGAAATGCAGAAAAGCTACCATTACAGGCCTGGCATATAAACATGGAAAGCCTGATGAATATCCTTGAGGTAGCGAAGATGGTTGAAGAGATTAAAAAGGTTTTCTGGCCCAGTTCAATAGCAGTGTTTGGTCCGACTACTCCTCGCATAAACACTCCACAGCTAACTGTTATGGAACCTAATACAGTGTATGGAATAAGCAAGCTGTCCGGTGAAAGATGGTGTGAATATTATTTTAACAAATACAATGTGGATGTCAGGAGCATCAGGTACCCTGGATTAATAAGTTACAAGACTGAGGCTGGAGGAGGCACAACAGATTATGCTGTTGAGATCTATTATGAAGCAGTGAAGCAGCAAAAGTACGTCTGCTTCCTTAAAGAAGACACGGCACTTCCGTTTTTATTTATGGCCGACGCCATTAAGGCTACTATTAATCTGATGGAGACTGACAGAAAAAAATTGACTGTTCACAGTGCTTATAATATTGGAGGGATAAGCACTACGCCCAGGGACATATCGCAGGAGATCAGGAAACATATACCCGGTTTTTCAATCACATATAAACCCGATTTCAGGCAGGCTATAGCCGAATCGTGGCCACAGAACATTGATGATTCAGTTTCAATCCGCGACTGGGGATGTTCATATGAATATGATTTACCTAAAATGACCGGGATTATGATTGAAGAAATCAGTAAAAAGCTGAATTTTAACGTATTGAAATAGGCAGGGTATGAATTGTTTTAAAGAACTCAGACAGCAGGCATCTGGTAACTCGTACCAGGTACCCGGCAATTCGGATAGTAATTAATTTAAATTGCTAGTTACGAGTTACTAGTTGCCAGGTGTCTGAATAACAGTCATATATGAATTAGTAAATGATACGAATTTAATTACTATTTTATTTTATGTTATTGACTATTAATACTTTACCCAGTAACTAGTACCCAGTACCTAGAAACTTGAGTTAATTAATTCTAAATACCAAGCAACCATGTACAATAAGATCAAAGATCATCTGCAGCAGGAGCTAAAATCAATAGAAGAAGCGGGGCTCTATAAAAAGGAAAGAATTATTATCTCACCCCAGGGTGCCG
>CAYZEZ010000178.1:0-10433 GCA_964477295.1 uncultured Bacteroides sp.
ATTCAGGTAACCGGTCGAAGAGTGCATCGAACCAGGCTACAAATGCCCTCGAAGTCAACCTTGCAGCTGCAGATGAGATTGCCCGTCAGCTAAGGCTGAGAGATATGGGGGGGATCATCGTGGTCGATTTCATCGATATGGTTTCACCCGATCACAGGCAGCGTGTTTTTGACAGGATGAAGGATTGCATGGCAAAAGACAGTACCAAGCACAACATCCTGCCTTTAAGTAAATTCGGCCTGATGCAGATTACCCGCCAGAGGGTGCGCCCTGAAATGAATATAAATGTCTCTGAAACATGTCCTACCTGCCAGGGCGATGGGAAGATCTCTGCCTCTCTCATGTTTGCAGATATGATAAAGGAAAAAATCAGGGCTGCCGTTGAGGAATACAAGCTTTCAAAGCTGGTGGTTCATGTCCATCCATACCTTGAGGCATACCTGAACAAAGGCTTCAATTCATACACGAGAAAGTGGAGCCGCGAACTGAAATGCAAGACTACCATTAAGCCGATGAATTCCTATCATTTCAGTGAATCTCATCTTTTTACTGCAACCGGGGAGGAGATCCCTGTTTAGATAATTCTTTATAAATTTTCCTGTTATAGCCTCTGTCCCTTATATCATAAGCGTATTACCTTAATTAATTCAAGTTGCTGGATACTGGGTACCGGGTAAAGTATTAATAGTCAATAATATAAATTAAAATATGAAAATTACAATTGTGGGGACCGGCTATGTTGGATTGGTTACCGGGACTTGTTTTGCAGAAACCGGAGTGGATGTCATCTGCTGCGATATTGATAAAAAGAAAATCGATAATCTGAAAAATGGTATTCTGCCTGTTTATGAGCCGGGACTCAAAAGGCTCGTTTCAAAAAATATGGACAATAACCAGCTATCCTTCAGTAATAGCCTGAAAGACAGTCTGCCTGAATCTGATATCGTTTTTATTGCTGTCGGGACCCCATCCGATGAGGATGGTAGCGCTGATCTGAAGCATGTACTGGCTGTGGCCTCTGAGATAGGGAAACATATGGAAAGCTATATGCTCATTGCAACAAAAAGTACTGTGCCTGTTGGAACAGCTGAAAAAGTGCGTGCCTCCATACAAAAAGAACTGGACAGTAGAAAAGTTAAGATCGCATTTGATGTAGCCTCCAATCCGGAATTTCTGAAGGAGGGAGATGCTGTCGAAGATTTTTTAAGGCCCGACAGGATAATTGTCGGTGTGGATTCTGAAAAAGCGAAGAAAAAAATGGACAGGCTTTATAAGCCATTCATACTTAACAACCACCCGATCATTTATATGGATATCCCTTCTGCCGAGCTTACAAAATATGCGGCAAATGCCATGCTGGCGACCAAAATCAGTTTTATGAATGATATTGCAAATCTCTGTGAAATAGTAGGTGCTGATATAAATATGGTAAGAAAAGGAATAGGCAGCGATCCCAGAATTGGCAATAAGTTTATCTATGCAGGTGTTGGATTTGGTGGCTCATGTTTTCCAAAAGATATAAAAGCATTAATCAAAACAGGGGAAGATAACGGGTATAGCCTCAGGATACTGAATTCAGTCAATGAGGTAAATAATGACCAGAAAATGGTAATGGTCAATAAGATTATGAAACACTTTAATAATCAGGTAAAAGATAAAATATTTGCTGTTTGGGGATTATCATTCAAACCCAATACAGATGACATGAGGGAGGCTCCGTCTGAAGTTATAATTAATGAATTAGTGAAGATGGGTGCTAGGGTAAAAGCCTTCGATCCTGTGGCAGTAGAGGAAAGTAAACGTATTATTGGTAATAAAATCGAATATGCAAGCGACCGGTATGAGGCTTTGATTGATGCCGAAGCCCTCATTCTTGTTACTGAGTGGAACGAATTCAGGATGCTTAATTATAAAGTCATGAAGAAGCTTATGAAAGGGAACGTGGTCTTTGATGGCAGGAATATCTATGAGCCTGAGGAGGTTAATGAATTTGGCTTTCATTACTATGGGATAGGCAAATAGCCTTCTTTTATCCGGATTCGCGGTACCGGCGCCAGAACTTGCTTCCTTCATCTGCCCGAATATCAGCAGAAACTTTACCCGCGAAGAGTGGATCAAATACATAGGAGACGATATTCCATTTGAAGAGGCATGTTTGGATTAACCTTTAGTTAACACCACATAAATGGAATAAATGATAATTTTGCTTAATTAATTCAAGTTGCTGGATACTGGGTACCAGGTACTGGCAACTCGTAACTGGCAACTTAGGTTAATTATTTTCAGAAAAGCATAAAAAACAATTCCATGAGAAAGTTACTGGTCGTTTTAACCCCTTTTTTACTTTTATCCGTAAACCAGATGGCCCAGGTGCTCGACCCGGTCGATTGGAAATTCTCGGTCGTGCGGGTGGGTGGTAACGAAGCCGAACTGGTTTTTAAAGCTTTAATTGAGAATAAGTGGCACCTCTATTCACAGGATCTCCCCGATGGCGGTCCTATCCCAACATCGTTCAGTTTTGAAGAATCATCAGGCTGGAAGCGGCTTGGAGAAGTGGTTGAGATCACTGAAGCGGAGGTGAAATATGATGCCAGTTTTGATCTCGATCTGAAGATGTTCAGCCATGAGGCCGAATTCAGGCAAAAGATTGAACTGACAGGCAACGAGCCGGTCGGGATTAAAGGATTTATTGAGTACATGTGTTGTGACGATGAACGGTGCCTCCCGCCCACGGAGGAGGATTTTTCGTTCAACCTCACTGGCGGGGAACAGGTAGTTTCAGATGCAGGAATTGAAACAGCCGACCAGGGTCCGGGCGTGAGTAAAACCGGACCGGATGGAGATATGCCAACCGCGAATAAAGGAAATATGTGGGTTTTCTTCCTGTTTTCATTCCTGGCGGGACTGGCTGCCATACTTACTCCCTGTGTATTCCCGATGATCCCCATGACGGTTACTTTCTTCTTGCGCGGAAGTGAACAGCGCTCCAAAGCTATCCTCAAGGGATTGATATTCGGGATATCCATCGTGATCATCTATACTTCTATAGGAATTATTGTCTCCCTGACAAGTGCAGGGGCCGATTTTGCCAACCAGATCAGCTCGCACTGGATACCCAACACCATCTTTTTTGTTTTGTTCCTTATTTTTGCCGCCTCTTTCCTTGGAATGTTTGAAATAGTGCTCCCAAACAAATGGATCAACCGCGCCGACAAGCAAGCCGACAGGGGAGGATACCTGGGTGCTTTCTTTATGGCCTTTACACTGGTGCTCGTTTCATTCTCCTGTACAGGACCGATTGTTGGGGCATTGCTGGTTGAATCGGCCGGGGGACTGGCCATTCGACCGATCATTGGCATGTTTGGTTTCTCCCTGGCCTTTGCATTGCCATTTACACTGTTATCAATATTCCCGTCCTGGCTGAGCGGACTGCCAAAGTCGGGTGGATGGCTCAATTCTGTCAAGGTGGTACTTGGCTTTATTGTTCTTGCCTTTGGATTTAAGTTTTTCAGTACCATCGACCAATCCTATCACCTGGGCATAATGAGCAGGGAGGTATATCTCGCCATTTGGATCGTCATATTCACCATGCTGGGATTTTACCTGCTTGGAAAGCTCAGGTTTGCCAATGACAGCGAACTGCCTTATATAAGCGTCCCCAGGCTGTTTCTATCCATTGCATCGTTCACCTTTGTGGTCTACCTGGTTCCGGGATTGTTCGGCGCGCCCCTGACAAGCATATCTGCACTTATCCCGCCAAAATCGGCCCAGACATTTGACCTTGCCAGGTCGGGAAACAGGGGACAAACTATGCCTCTCTCTGATGCGTCGGTTTGCGGACCTGCAAAATATTCAGATTTTCTGCACCTGCCGCATGGATTACAGGGATATTTTGATTTTGAGGAGGGACTGGCCTGTGCGATTGAGCAGGACAAACCCATATTCCTCGATTTTAAGGGCCATTCCTGCAGCAATTGTAAGTTGATGGAAGCTAAGGTCTGGCCGGATCCGCGCGTGTTAAAAAGCCTTAGCGAGGATTTTATTATCATAGCACTATATACCGACGACAAAACTAAACTACCTGAATCAGAATGGTTTACCTCGACCTATGATGGAAAGGTAAGAAAGACTTTGGGCAGGAAGAATATGGATTTTGAGATTACCCATTTCAATACCAATACACAGCCACTGTATGTGATCGTTGATCATGACCTGAATACCCTGGCGGGACCGGTGGGCCTCGACCTGAACGTACAGAATTTTATTGATTTCCTTAATAAAGGAAAGGGGGTTAACACAGTTAATCCCCTTTCAAAGAGAATGTTGAATTAATCAACAACTCAGACCTGAAGACCTGATCTTTAAAATTTTCCGAATTTCAGGGTAATGCCTCCCGAAAAACCATTCAAAACATCCTCCGGTGTATCGTACAAAGTGATGTTGGAAGTATACCTGTAATATCCGCCCACAGCCAGCCGGAAGAATCTCACTATATTGAATTCCAGCTCAACACCCGGTTCCAGCACCACGAATGAAGTGGCATCTTCGGCAAAATAGCTTGGATCACTCCACTCGGTATAGGAATAACTGGTGGTATATGCAATTCCACCGACACCCACAACCAGCGGCAGGGAAATGTGTACGGGAAATTTAGGCAACAGGATGGGTTCCATCAATAAGCCACCATAGCCTCCGGAAAGGTTTACATTTCTTGACAGGTCATAATTGAAATGGTAATCATTCAGGAATCCGCTGCCCGCAAATCCCAATGCGAACCAGTGACCGATAACCCAGGCACCCCTCGCACCCATGGTCAATGCATCCTTGCCGTCTATCATTGAATAACCCACCGAGAAACTGCCGTATCCTCCCTGGGAAACATACCCGTCCCCGAAGAGGGTTTTTACGTCGTCATTATCATCATAAAAGACCCCGTTATCCTGTCCGAATGCCGGACTGATAAAGATGGATGCTATAAAAAGTATTGCTAATCTTCTCATTTTTTCAGTATTTATATGATTAAAATTTATATTTCAAAGTGAATCCCACATCCCAAATGCTCATCCTGACCAGCTCATAAAGGGTAATTTCAAAAAATGGTTTGAAATCGAGCCCTACCTGGATGGGTATGGTGGGGAAATGATATTCCAGTCCAAGGTACCCGTCCATCCCGATCAGTGGTGAAAATTTCCTGTCAGGGTGATAGTAATCCCTGAACATAAAATGATAAGTATCGGTATAGGTCCATCCGACATGTCCGCCGTAACCATAGGTTACAAAGAAATCGTCGGCTATCTTCATCAGGGCTGGTTCGAATCGTTGCCTGAGCACGGTAAACTGCAGCCCTCCCGATCTGCCGCTTAAAATGGCTTCATAGGCCAGTTCAGGGTCGAGAAACTGCCGGTAAGTCAGTCCGGAAGTGATCCCTCCCCTCAGCCCTGCTGCTTTCAGGTGATCCTGGGCTTGTGTGGCGCCAAAACTAAACAGAAGTAAAGTAAATAGTATGGTTCTCATTGTTGATATTCATGGTTAAAACCGCAAGCATTGCGATAGTGATACATTGGTTACTTTTTATTGCTGTTAATTACTGATCCTGAGCCACTTATTCGAGTTGAGACCTTGGGGTTACCCTTGTAAAAGATATTCCCGCTTCCCGAAATATTGGCATCCAGTCTGTCGTAAACAAATACATACATATCGCCTGAGCCGGAGATGGAGGCATCGCATACGTCCTGTTCCAGGTGAAACGCCTTGATCACTCCTGATCCCGGAATATTGAGATCTCCTTCCTTGCAGATCCCCCATAGTTCAATCTCTCCGGATCCTGATAGAATGGCATCCAGCGAAATGGCATCCACCTTTCGCAGATCGATTACACCGGAGCCGGACAGTTCACAACGTATGTAATCCACGTAAAGAAGGTCCTGGCAATAAATCACTCCCGAACCGGTCAGGCTGATGTAATCCACAAAGGGAACGTGCACTTCAATGTAGATGGGGTTTCCATCATTGGTTCTTATGCACCGTCTTGAAGAGTTGTCTATAACCAGGTCGCCATCCCGGATATAGGTTTTAATATAATTCATCAGGTTCTCATCTGCCTGGATCAATACGTAGTAGACCGAATCTACGATAATGGTGATATCGTAATCTCCTTCAGACATGATGCCGGTAAAAGTGCTGAGATCCCTTGTTTCTTCAATAAGGATGCCGTTTCCCCGCAGGCATCCAAACGGGCCATATTCACATGAATTCATCACAGTTAATAACAGTAGCGCTGTCAGTAAGGGTGTTAATAGTTTTTTCATATCGTTGGGTTTTTATTAAATTCTGTTTATCTGTTTGTTTTCCTGTGCCTTCGTCAATCTAGTCAATTCCAAATTCTAGTCAATTCCTGGCGTTTATACTTATAATGCATTTTTTAGGTGCCGAGATCTCAACCCGTTTTGAAGATTCAGATTTACCTGCCAGCCCGGATAACCTGATCCGTTCCTTATCGAGGCTGGTCCTTTCAAAATCACCCAGGTCATCAGGGATCCTTAATATCACATCCGGGTGATAGTCGATATCCAGGAAAAAGGAGCAGGACCTGCTGAATACCAATCTGATATCGGAATAATCTGAATTCAGGTTAATATATGAAAAGCCGGTTCCTACAGAATCGATCCTGAAATCCCCGTAACTGGGAGAATAATTAACCTCATCATTCATTTTTGAGACAGAGATATCGGAGAAATAGCTGTTTCCGAAGAGGTTATTGATTCGTCCCACCGTATATTTGTCTCTCCTCGATTCCGTTTTAAGGATACCCACCTGGTCGATCCGGATCTCCGAAGATTTACTGTTAATGGTCAGTTGCTTACTTTCCACGATCTCAAAATTCGAATACGACAGGGTTAATTTACCATTGCTGATATAGTTAATAATTCCTTTTCCAAAGTGGTGGTTGATCGATGCTTCGCCTTCCAGCCGGTTGATTTTCAGGTCCCCGTTGGAAAGGCTCACCGATACATTTCCTTTCAGGTCGTCGATGAAGATATCACCGAATTTATTTGAAACATTAATGTTCATACCTGACGGGACCATAATGGTATAGTCTATTTCAACCTCATTTTTGGAAGGGATGATCGATTCCGACAGGTCTTTCAGATCAGAGAAAAAGGCAGTGTAACTCCTTCCAAAATTGGTGGATGCAATGATATAATATTTAGTTCCTGTAAATTCAAAATTAATATTATCAATTATTTTATCCAGTTTCTTTGAGCTGCTCGACCGCACGTACAGGTCGACCACAACTTTCACGCTATCCTTTTTCCACGGGATAAGGTGTATCCGCCCATATTTATTCGACACATCCAGCCGGGTGTCGGGATTGGTAGGGAAAGACCTTGTAATCTTCTTGCTCTCCGTGTAAGTCTGGGCCAGGCCTGGCAACGTCAGGGCCAGGATTCCCAGGACAAGGAGGCTCCTTTTTCTAAATTTCCAGCTCATTTTTTTCATTTTCTTCATTTTTTGAGGTTTTTTGCAATTGCTCCAGCAGGTCTTCCAAAATCTCCAGCTTCAGTCTGTAGTTTTGAATCATGGCTTCAACAACCTCATCATTGGCAATGTTATCCATCAGGTCCTTCTGCAACTCGGTATAGATGCTATCCAGTTCATGCAGATCACTGTTCAGTTCAATTTGCAGTTCAGGATCCTGCTGAATCAGGGGGGTCAGCTCTTCCAGCTTATTAACCACCCTGTTGGTGTAATAGATTTCAGCTTCTCTCAACTCGGGGATATCCAGCTTCTGCACTTTCTTCTCCTGGCGGCCTATCAGTATGTCGCTGTTATTCAAATATTCCCAGAACATAAAGGAAGCGGCAAAGATGACAATCACAGCAGCAGCTCTCCAGGCAACAGTTTTCCAGCTGATAAAGCGCTGCTTTGAATGGATCGTTTTTCTTACTTCTTTCCAGACCTTGTCATCGGGATCATAGAGATCAAACTGATCCCGGTTTTCAGCTATGAACTGTTCTAACCTGTCTTCTTTCATTGCCGTTGGATTTAAGTATTTCTTTAATTTTTTGTTTTGCTCTATGGTATTGGGTTTTGGAGGTTGACTCCGTAACACCCAGGATCTCTGAAATTTCCGTATGGTCATATCCCTCCAGGGCATACAGGCTGAAAATCACCCGGTAACCATCCGGCAACTTCTCCAGGGCCTCATGTATGTGTTTTACATTCATTTCAATTCCCTCATAATCAACAACTTCGTCATCTGCTGCATCCATCTTTCCAATGTTATCGGGATAAATCAATTCTATTTTTCTTTTTTGTGTATAGTTGATGCATTTATTAATAACAATTCTTTTGATCCAGGCCCCGAAAGAGGATTCATATCTGAAAGAATCCAGTTTTAAAAATGCATCGGTAAAACTCTCCTGCAACAGGTCCTCGGCTTCTTCACGGTTGTTCAGTATCCGCCAGCAAATATTGAACATGGCTTTAGAGTATAGTTTATATAACTGATACTGAGCCTTTTGGTTGCCAGCCTTACTCAACTCAATGATCTCTCTGTGTATGTCCTGATAAACCGCCACCAATTGATTGAAGTGTTACAATTAGAAAAGACAGACCTTTAGGTTCCGGGTTGCATCTGTATGAATTGAAAATTATAAAGTTAATTGGAATAAAACAAAGATGGGTGCCGTCGAACGCTGAACGCTGAACGCTGAACGCTGAACGCTTAGCCCACACTCACACCCCTTCTGACTTATGACTCCTGTATTCTGTCTTCTTCTTCCGGTTCAGAATTGCCTGAACTACGGTATAAAGAATAACCAGCAGGGAAAAGAAATAACCCCATCTTGCAAGAAAATCCCCGTGTTTTACATAAAAGGTGATCTTATCGTTGGCATTCAGGCTGGCTTTGATCACATCGGGAACCCAGTATTCGGTTTTCTGCAATACCTCGCCGCGCTGGTTGATAAAGGATGAGATCCCTGTATTGGCCGAGCGGGCTACACAGCGCCTTGTTTCAATGGCACGCAGCCTTGAGAAGGCATGGTGCTGCCGGTATCCGGGGGTATGTCCCCACCAGCCGTCGTTGGTGACTACAAAAATATAATTGGCGCCGGCCCGGATATATTCGGTCACGAACTCGCCAAAAACCGATTCATAACAGATCACCGGCCCCACTCCTGTGGAATCATCCGATGAAAAGAAACTCTCCCGGTAATCCTGGGTCCCATGACTCCTGAAAGTCCCGCCCAATCGCAACATGATATCCTGGAGAAAACTGAACAGATGCGGATAAGGCATTTTTTCAACCCCTACCACAAGCTTTGATTTTTTATATATCGGGATCTGATTCGTTGTGTCCAGCTGAAGGGCAGCATTAAAACTGTCGTAATAGTAGTTGGTCCCCGGGATCGGTTGTGCTGTTTCGGTGATCTCTTCACCGGACAAATAGCGTGTCCTGTAAATTAATCCTACGATAAATTTAACATTCGGATAGGTTCGGATAAATTCTTTGATGCTCAGGATACTGGGATTTCGCCTCAGGTTTTCCTCCCATACATTGTTGCTTATAAAGGTCTCGGGGGCAACCACATAGTCGGTTTGCCGGGTGGTAAGGGAATCAGCCAGGTGCAACAATATGGACATCTGTTTATCTGCCTCCATTCCACCGAATTTTTCATTATAGGGATCGATGTTGGGCTGGACCACCACAATTTCCTTTGGAGCAGGTTTCTCCTCATAAGAATAGAACATAACCAGTGAAATCACTATGGGCACAACAACCAGTGCCCCCCAGATCCCTGCCAGGAGGTATTTACCTTTTAAGGAACGGTTGGTTATAATATGTTTCAGGAGGAAGAACAGCAGTATATTACTCAGTAAAACCCATAATGTCCCGCCAAACGCACCGGTAAATTCATACCACTGGATCAGGTGGATATCGTTGAAGAAACCGTTTCCCAGGTTAAGCCATGGCCATGTGATCTCTCCGTTCATATAATAATGCTCGTACACCAGCCAGAAAACAACCAGCCCGAAATAACCGGGACCGCTTCCTGCATTTCGCCTGACCAGGTGGAAAAGCCAGAATATCACGGACATCAGAAGGGTGTTGATCAGTATGGCCAGAAACATGCCCACCGGTGATGCATTCCATATCCACCATGTAGTGAGGAGGTTAAACGTGGCAAAACTCAGGGCCGCATAGAGAAAGGCCTTGTGGGGTCGCTGGGTGGCTTTGTTCTGAAAAAGGTAGTCCTCGATGGTAAGCAGTGGCGTCAATGCAAACAAAAGGATCAGCCCTGTTCCCCACCGGAACCATGCAGGCGACAGCAAGATCCCTGAAATTAAGGCATATATGGTTAATCTGTATTTTTTCATAACTATATTTCCCCGCTAAAATAATCATTTTCCCCACACCCACACCCACG
>CAYZEZ010000179.1:0-10333 GCA_964477295.1 uncultured Bacteroides sp.
CTTGACTCACAATATCTTATAACTTCATTATTGGGCGGGATCAATAAGATAACAGCACCCATCTCCGTGGCCATAGAGGCAATGGTTATCCTGGCGTCAAGCGATAATTCATCCACCTCGTCGCCGTACAATTCCACAGCATATCCCAACAAACTGCTTGCCCCAAAATGTGCAAGCAGGTTTAAAATGATATCCTTCGCTTCAAGTCCGGCCGGAAATTTACCGTTAATGATCACCTTAACGCTTTCTGGTACTTTGAACCACACCTTCCCCTTGTTCCATGCGGCAGCAATATCACGATCCCCCATTCCCTGGCCGAATGCACCCACCGCTCCGAGAATGTTAGCGTGAGAGTCGGTTGAAACCGCTGTACTCCCGGGATAAACCAGACCTTCTTCAATCAGAAGGTGGGTTCCTATCCCACGGTTAATGTCGTACACCTTGATTCCGTTATCCCTGGCATATACGCGGCAAATTTGCTGGTTCTCCGCATATTTCTGGTCAGATCCGGTGGGATTACAGTCAAAGGTAAAAAAGGTCCTGGATGGGTCATCAAGGGTAAGATCATGATCCATCATATTTTTCACAACATTAGCCCCTCCAAAATCACGCGCTACGCGGGTATCAATAAAAACATCAATAATATCTCCTGGTTGAACCTTATTCCGGTCACTATGACCAGCAAGGATTTTTTCCACTATGGTCATGCCCATTGGCTATATATATTAATCCCAGGGATCAATCAGATCCCTGCTTCTATATTTGTATTTCTAATCCATCATAAGATAGGTTTACCCGGTCAGGTAATCCTTTCTCAATTTCATTATGTAATCCCATTTGATGACTTATATGGGTTATAAGGGCCTTTTCAGGTTTTAACTCAGCTATTACATCCAATGCCTGGGGTAAGGAAAAGTGTGAAATATGATCCCTGATCCTGAGTGCACAAATAACCAGAACTTTGAGATTTTTTAATTTATCTTTTTCCTCAGGTGGAATATAGTTAGCATCCGTTATATATGCAAAATCTCCTATTCTGAATCCAAAAACAGGCAATCTGTAATGTAAGACCCGTATTGGTTTAATTGCTATACCATTAATATTAAATTCCTGATTTTTAATGACATGTATATTCACCTGTGGAATCCCCGGATATTTACGTTCCGCAAAAATATAGGGAAATTCATTGTTAAGGGACCTGATCACTCTTTCTTCTGCATAAACATCCATCGGCTTTTTCATAATGAAATTAAATGCACGGATATCATCAAGGCCCGCGATGTGGTCCCTGTGTTCATGCGTATATAGTATTGCATCCAGTTTTTTTACTTCTACCCTGAGCATCTGCTGCCTGAAATCAGGTCCTGTATCAATCACAATGGATACATCACCCTCCTCCAGAAGCACAGAAGACCTGAGCCTGTGGTCCCTGGAATCATCAGACCGGCAGGTATCACATCGACATGTTATGACAGGTACTCCCTGGGATGTACCCGTACCGAGCAGTGTAATTTTCAAATTACTTTTATTGTAGTTATTTTTAAACTCTGGCCCAACAGCATTTCTGACAAAAATAATGAGATTAAACCATTAGAAAGAATGGATCCAACCCTTTATTTAATCCCGACACCAATCTCATCAGGATCACCAGATCTTGTATTGAGTTCAGACATTTCAAAGATAGTTGATCAACTTGAATATTTTATTGTTGAAAACATCAGGACTGCCAGAAGGTTTATCAGGAAAATTCTTCCTGAGAAAAGCATTGAGGAATTGACTTTCTTTATTTTAAATAACCATACCCGTGATCAGGAACTGGAATCATTTATTATACCGTTGAAAGAGGGTACATCCGTCGGACTGATGTCAGAAGCCGGTTTACCTGCCATCGCTGATCCGGGAGCAAGGATCATTTCGATTGCACATGAACACCAGTATAAGGTAAAACCACTTTCCGGTCCTTCATCCATTTTCCTGGCCCTTAATGGATCGGGGCTCAATGGACAAAACTTTGCATTTAACGGGTATTTGTCAGTTAAACAACCTGAACGGACAAGGGAGATCAAAAAGATTGAAGACCGGCTCTATAAGGAAAAACAGACCCAGATTATTATGGAAACCCCTTATCGAAACGAAGTGCTTGTAAATGATATTTTGAAAACCTGCCGGCCCGAAACAAAACTTACCATTGCCATTGACCTGACAGGGGAAATGGAATTCATTGCCACAAAATCAATTTCAGCATGGAAAGGGAAAATACCGGGATTACATAAGGTGCCTGCGGTTTTCTTACTTGGATTGTAAGTATTTAGTTGACATCCGACACCTCCATCTCAAATACCAGTGTCATAAAAGGTGAGATATTTGAAGAGCCCTCAGAACCATAAGCCAAATCAAAAGGTACGATAAGGGTTCCTTTAGATCCCTTTTTCATCAGCTGGATACCCTCATTCCAACCTTTAATAATATGCTCACTGGTTACCCTGAATCCAAAGGGAGTTTCTCCGTAGTTCGAATCAAATATACGGCCATCAAGAAAATATCCTGTATAGTATAGCTGAACATGATCTCCAAATGATATCAGGTCGCCGGTTCCCGCTTCATGCTCAATATAATACAAACCAGATTCGGTTGGATCTACTTCATATCCGTTAGCAGCCATAAAATCCTGGATCATATTTTTTTCATCCTCATAAGGATCGGGTATTATACGGATGAGATCGATAGTAAATACCAATGATGCACAGGTTGATATGGTGCCAATGCTGTTACGGCCATATGCAAGATCGGAGGGCATAATAAGCTGCGCCTTTCCCCCGGGTTTCATCAACTGAAATCCCTCTGCCAGTCCAGGAATTGCAGTGCCGACTACAAGCCGGATGGGTCCATAAACTACTCCCTGGTTGTCAAATCCGGCTTCGGATCCAACCGAGTCATAAGTAGTACCGAATACAGTACCATTAATTAATTCGCCAGTGTATTCAAACTCGACCAGCTCCGTAGTTAAAGGTTCTAATCCGATTCCTTCCTCGATGGGTAAAAAATACAGTCCCGATGAAGTAGGTTGAACGGTAATATCATTTTCTCTCAGGTATTGCTCAAATGGCCGTTGTTCCTGTTCCCAGCAATCCTCTTCCTTTGCACAAGCCTTTAATATTAATATACTTACAGCTACCAGTGATATAACGAAAATTGAACGAGACATAACGTAATCTTTAGTTATTACAAAAATAATATAAAATTAGATGTTATTAATTGCAATATGGTTGCGCCTTTAGTCCCAAGTCAGAAGAGAAATTTATGTTGAGCACCTTCTGACTTCTGAGTTATTCCACTTTCACCAGCTCTACATCATATACAATTACTGATCGTGGCGGGATCTTATCTTCATCTCCCAGGAGCCCGTGAGCAAGATGGGGAGGCAAAATAAGGTGAGCCTTGTCCCCTGCCTGCATCATGAGCAATCCTTGCTCTAACCCGGATTCTTCCCTGCTCCGCCCCAAAATGAAGATTTTCGGACCTGATTGGTCAGAGCTGTAACAAACTGTACCATCAAGCAAACTCAATGTATAATTAACGGTAACCTTCATTCCATTTCTGACGCTATCCCCGTTCCCCTTCTCATAAATCTCATAAAAAAGTCCCGACTCAGTATGTTTAATATTCCACTGTCTTCTTCTGGCATAGCTTTCAATCAGGTCTATATCTTTCTGAACAAGGTACTTGTTGATACGGACCAACATTTCATCCTGATCCTCAGTTCCCTTTTGTACGGCCCGGCTGTCCTCCCTCTTTTTACATCCCGGGGATATAAATTCCAGGGCAATAATTACAGAAAAACAGATAAGGAGTTTCATTTTCAACTTAGTTCCTTTTCATACTTCCGGATCAGATCGATAAATTTCCTGACAGTATTATCAAGGGAAAGATCTGATTCGCCACCGGCTGCATTCTTGTGACCGCCCCCGTTGAAATATTCTTCAGCAAAATGATTAATCGCAAAATTACCCCTGGAGCGGAAGGATATCTTAACATGATCTTCTTTCTCAATAAACAGCGCTGTAACACGCAGCCCCTTTATAGAAAAAGGGAGATTAACAAAGCCTTCGGTATCTCCGGTAACATGATGATACTTTTCCAGTTCTTCTCTGGTCAAAGCAATATATGCAGTATTGAGTCCGGGTATCAGCGTCATTTTTTCACTCAGGCTGTACCCCATTAACCTCATACGGGCATCGCTGTAGTTTTCATATACCAGATTGTAGATTCGATCCTTGTCCATGCCGGTATTCAATAATACAGCAACAGCCAGGTAAGTTGACGGATCTGAACTGCTGAAACTGAAACATCCGGTATCGGTCATGATCCCGGTCATAAGACATTCGGCTATGCTTTTATCAATTTTGCTAAGGCCATCCGTTTCTTTAATGAGATCAAAAATCATCTCTGCAGCTGAGCCATATTCAACAGACGAAAAAGTAATATCTGCAAACTCCTCAGGATAGGGATGATGGTCAATTAATATTTTATGTGCATCCGACTGGTTAAAATCATCCTTAAGCCTGTCTATCCTGTCCAGTTCATTAAAATCGAGGCAAAAAATCACATCGGCTTCCTTTAGCTTAGCAGCTGCAGATTCAAATTCGCCTTCTCCAATGATGATCCGGTCACATCCGGGCATCCATTGAAGAAAAAAAGGGATCTCGTTTGGGACTATCATATTTACCTCAAGGCCCCTGTTGAAAAGATACCAGTATAAACCAAGCATAGAACCGATCGAATCCCCGTCAGGATTAATATGTGAGATGATGGCTATCTTCCCGGAAGAAGAAATCCTATCATTAATCTCCTGTATTCTGGTATCTGAAAATTTCATCAAAACAATGGAATTGAGAGACAGGCTAATATAACTATATTCCAACTTAGATCATTATAAAAATATTGCTATATTCGGCAAATTTTTAAACAAATTCGCCATGGCTGGAAATATTACCTTAACCATGATTAAACCTGAGGCCGTAAAAAAGGGTTACATTGGACCTATCCTGGACAGGATAAACAAGGCAGGCTTTGGGATCAAATCAATGAAACTTACCAAGTTGAGCAAGACCCAGGCACAGGAGTTTTATCGTGTCCATGAAGAAAGGCCATTTTATAACAGTCTGGTTGAATTCATGAGCTCAGGCCCCATCGTGGCAGCCATCCTTGAGAAAGATAATGCCGTTGAGGATTACAGGAAATTAATTGGAGCTACCAATCCTGAGGATGCGGAAGATGGTACCATCCGAAAAGAATTTGCCGAATCGGTGGAAAAGAATGCAGTACATGGGTCTGACAGCGATGAAAATGCTGTAATTGAAGGCGATTTCTTTTTCTCCAGGTGTGAAAGATCAGATTGTATGTAGTTTACTTGAGAACAATGTCGCTGATAATTTCTTCTCCGGCATTTTCATTCATCCTTTTAATCAGCTCATCCTTTAGCATATGCAACTCATTTCGCACAACTGAGGAAGACAGATGGATGTATAGTTTCTTATCCCTGATATAAATTTTTTTAGTGGTCCGGTTGATCGTTTTTCCCACCAGGGATTCCCAGCTGCTGACCAGGTCTCTTTCTTTAAGCCGGGTATCCAGATTGTTCTGCTGCAGAAAATCTGCTATTACATCACTGATACTGCGGGTGTTGCTCTTTTCCATCCGTATTTTACTTTACAGAGATTTCGCCCTGGTCAACAAGAAACAATTTATAATCAATTGAAAGATTTTTCAGAATATTTCCAATCCTGTCCCTGTTCGTATCGGTAATAAAGATCTGACCAAAATGCTGGTCGGCAACCAGCTGTATAATTTTCTCCACCCTTGTGGCATCAAATTTATCAAATACATCATCCAGCAGAAGAATGGGGGTAAATCCATTCACTTTCTTGATGAAATCAAATTTAGCAAACTTAAGGGCAACAAGATAAGTTTTCTGCTGTCCCTGCGATCCGTTCTTTTTCAGGGAATGTCCCTGGATATTAAAACTCAGGTCATCCTTGTGAATCCCAACTGTAGTGTATTGTAATATGCGGTCCTTCTCTTCCGACCCTGCAATTAATTGCCGGAAATCTCCTTCATTTAACTGGGATTGATATTCAAGGTTAACCTTCTCAAGCTCGGATGAAATGGTTTTATAATAACGCTGGAAGATAGGTATCAAATCGGTAACAAATTTCTTGCGGATCTTATTGATATTTTCACCAAGCGGTATGAGTTGATCTGTCCAAAGTTCCAACATCTCCTTATCAAACCTGCCAGATCTGGAAAAATCTCTAAGTAAAATATTCCTCTGGACCAGTGCACGGTTGTATTTAATCAAATCGTTAAGGTATTCCCTGTTGTATTGTGAGATGACAGAATTAAGGAATTTCCTCCTCTCATCACTGCCTTCAAGTATCAGGTTGCTGTCGGCAGGGGAGATCATCACAATTGGGAATAATCCTATATGTTCGGATAGCTTTTTATATTCCTTGTTGTTTCTTTTGAATTGTTTTTTCCTTCCTTTCTTAACACCGCAGTAAACGTTCTCTTTTGTACCGTCCCTGTCATATTCGCCTTGTATGATAAAGAAATCCTTGGCATACATAATATTCTGAGTATCAATGGCGTTGAAATAGCCTTTAGTCATTGACAGATAGAAAATGGCATCCAGCAGATTGGTTTTACCGGCACCGTTGTTCCCAGCAAAACAATTGATCTTTGGATTGAATTCCAGATCCAGTTGTTCGCAGTTTTTAAATTGAATTAAATTGATCTTCCTGAGGTACATTAATTGTTTTGTTTTACTTCATGTAAAATTAGCAAATAATTATCAGCCCGGACAATGGCCCATGACTATTTCATTCCATGCGTTATAGAATTTGTCCATGAGCATGTTATTGTTGCAGCAAGGTGCGAACGAGTAATCCCTGAACTTTTTTTGCTCAAAGAGTTCTAAATGTTTTATAATTTGTCCAAAACAACTACATTTGCGTTGTTTTTTCCGGTATCAATAAAAAAATCAACTCGTTATGTCAAAGAAGAAGCAAGGTGGAGATATTCCTGAAGGAATAGAAAGTGCACTATCAAAAACTGAACGTTACATTGAGGACAATCAGAAAATCATCCTGAGGGTTGTTTTTGTTATTGTCGCCATCATTGCAGTTTACGTTGGAATGAAAAGATTTTACCTCATCCCGAGACAAGCTGAAGCCCAATCACAAATGTTTGTAGCAGAACAATATTTTGAAATAGATTCATTTAATCTCGCGCTATACGGAGATGGAAACTATTCAGGTTTTATTGAGATCACCGAGGATTATGGATGGACGAAAGCCGGCAACCTGTCGAAGTATTATGCAGGTATCTCATATCTGCAGCTGGGGCAGTTCGAAGATGCAATAGAATACCTGGAAGATTTCAAGGCAAGTGATAAGATGATCGCTCCGATTGCTAAAGGGGCTATCGGGGATGCATATATAGAATTGAACGATTTGGAGACAGGACTCGATTACTATTTAAAGGCAGCCAATTTGAGCGATAATAATTTTACTGCTCCCTTGTACCTTATGAAGGCAAGCCTGATCTATGAGAATCTCGAAGAGTTTGCGCAAGCCGAGGAATTATACCTTCGTATCCAAAAAGACTATCCCGAGTACGCAAGAAATAACAACATTGAGAAGTATATCGAACGTGTTCACGTCAGGCTAGAAGGATAGGAAATATGGTTCCTGGTTTTCTGACTTCTGTATTCTAAACTATGGCCACCTCATTAAAGAATCTTTCATCCTATGATCCTTCATTGGTCCCTGACGGATCGAAGATGAGTATTGGGATTGTGACATCCGAGTGGAACATTGAGGTCACAAAGGCAATGCTTGAAGGAGCATGTGAAACACTGATCAGGCATGGCGTTAAACCAAAGAATATCCTGATAGAATTTGTACCGGGAAGCATCGAGCTGACCTTTGGAGGCAGGCTGATGGCCGAGTCCAGGGAATTAGACGCGATCATCTGCCTTGGGTGTGTTATCCAGGGAGAAACCAAACACTTTGATTATGTTTGCCGGAGTGTTACTGATGGAATTACCGAACTCAATCTTACCTATGATATACCATTCATATTTGGTGTATTAACCACAGACAACCTTCAGCAGGCCCTCGACCGTGCCGGAGGAAAACAAGGGAACAAGGGGGATGAGGCTGCTGTTACAGCTTTGAGGATGATCCAGGTAGCAAGGAAGCTGAAATCCTAGGAAGCAGTCGGCAGGCTATTTTCACTTCGGTGGATTATATCCCCGCTGTTTTGCCATGTCTTCCAGTCTTTTCTGGAAACCTGTCTTTTTCTTGGCAGTCGATTTTTTCTTGGTATTGGCTTCCAGTTTGCTCCTTAGTTGATTCTCATCGACGAATTGTTTTGCCAGTTGGTTCTGGCCAAAAGTGATGATATTAGCCAGGAAATAATAATACGTCAATGCAGAAGAATAATTATTCAGGATAAACATAAACATGACAGGCATAATGTACATCATTCCCTTCATGCCGGGCATTTGCTGGCTGGATGCGCCGGCCTGGTTACTGATCTTCATTGTAAGGATGGTAGAAGCTGTCATGAGCAGGGTAAACAAGCTCACATGATCACCATACATTGGAATGGTGAAAGGCAGATTAAGGATAGAATCGTAAGTTGACAGGTCGGTGGCCCATAGGAATGCCTGTTGACGCAATTCAATTGATGTCGGGAAAAACCGGAACATAGCAATCAATATTGGCATCTGAAGCACCATCGGCAAACATCCCCCCAATGGGCTCACGCCAGCTTTTTTATACAATGCCATAGTGGCCTGTTGCCTTTCCATGGACTTATCTTTCGGTATCCTGGCATTGATGGCATCGATCTCAGGTTTGAGCATTCGCATCTTAGCCATGGATCTATAAGAACGAAATGTCAGTGGAGACAAGATTATCTTGATAAGAATGGTCAGTATTAGAATGATCAGACCGTAGCTGGAAATCCAGTTATCAAGCCAGTTGAATATGGGAATGATAAAATACCGGTTAACTACCCGGCTGACCGGACCGCCAAGAGAAACCAAACGCTGCAATTCATGATCATATGTCATTAGAGTCTGGAAATGGTTTGGTCCAAAATAATAAGCCATATTGACCGTGTAATCCTGAATTGGTTGGTAGGGTACCCCAATCTGAGATGTAAATAGCTTCAGGTATTCATTAGGTTCTTCAAATTTTGTTGACGAAAGATTGGCATTTGAAAAATGATCCTTAGCAAGTAAAACAGTAGAGAAAAACTGCTGTTTGTACCCAATCCACTCCAGGCTGGTAGGGATATCCTGTTCTGTGATCTCCTTTTTGCTCCTGGCATTGAATTTATCCACCTCGTCCTGGTAATGCTTAAAGACTATCGTAGTATTCTGCATCTCATTTATACGTCCCTTTTCGAATGAAGGCACATAAGCCTCCCATATAAGGTCGATGAAGTTGATCCGGTCAGTAAGCAGCTCCTGCATCTCATAAAACTGAATATCAAAATCCACCATGTAATCTGAAGGTCCCAGTGTATAGGTGTATTTAATAAAACTATTCCCTCCGGCAGGCAGTGTCATAGACAGCGTTTGCGGTTCACTGGAAACCACAATTTCCGACTCATTCCTGTTGGGTGTAAAAAAGAGTTCATTAGTATTGATACTCCTGTTCCTGGCAAAGAATGTAAATCCAAATACGGTTGAATCTCCATCAAACAGGATCAGGGGTAATGAATCATAGGTCTGATAATTTTTCAGCTGGACAGAGTATGGCCTGCCTCCTAATGTGGATATCTTCAGTTTAATAAGATCATTTTCAAGCGTGATTAACTTCTTCTCACCTACTGCCGCTCCGGCAAAATCGCCGTACAGGTCTTCATAGTTTTCCACTTTTGCTTCACCTTCAACAGCAGGTTCAGTCACAGTCTCGTTCGAGACATTGGTCTGGGCCGGCACCGTATCCCTGGCAGCTCTTCTGGCTGCTTCTTCCAGCTGTACAGTAGCAACAGAATCCTGTATCCTTTGCCTTTCTGCCAGCTCTTCTTTGGAGGGTTTGTTCAAAATTCCATAGCCTACCAGCAACATGGCAATGATAATAATACCTATGATCGAATTTTTGTCCATTTTCTAATTTAGTTAGCCCGAACGCAGATAATCAGTCAGCTTTTTACTTTGCCTTTGGTTTCGAAGGCTTCTTATTATTATTCGCCTCCATAGCTGCCTTAATAAAGCTTTTAAACAGAGGATGAGAATTCATCGCGGTACTGCTGTATT
>CAYZEZ010000180.1:0-7672 GCA_964477295.1 uncultured Bacteroides sp.
TCAATGTGATCAATATCCTGGATAATTCGGTTTCCAGACTCGAGCAATTTTCAAATATGGCCGAGCAGATATCGCTTCTGAAGTCGGCCGGCCATACCCTGAACCTGCAAGAGACATCTCTGAAGAAACTTTGTGAATTCAGCCTGGTCGAATCCAACGAACTGATAAAAGACAAGGGGGTTGATATTCAACTGAAGACCGGGGAGGATATTATGATTATGGGAGATTTTGATCTGCTGATCTCCTGCCTGGTAAATATCGTGATACATGCACTTCAATTTATTGATGAAAAGGAGACCGTTACTTTCGAAACTTCCCGGAACGAAAAGAACGCAATCTGTGAAATTTCCTATGCCGGGAATCAATATACTGATGATCTGAAGGAAAAGCTGATGAAGCATTTTACCGGGACCGACATCGAAATGGACCTCAAATTCGGGATTGAATTGTCGCTGGCCCAGCTCATCATGGAAGCTCACAGGGGATCAATCGAGTTTACATCCGGTGAGAATAATACAGTAATCCTTCGCCTCCATTTTGACTTATCGGGTGAACTGGTTAAATGAATCGTTCGAAAGATCCAATAAAAATTTTTTCACAAACTGCCCTTTTTGTATTTTGTTGACTGAACTTATTATTGCTGAGAAATGAATGAATCAATGCTGCATTCTCTGATGCAATTGTTTGCGATCATTGCAAGCATTAAAAAGGATACATTATTCGTGCTGGCCAAAAATTTTGTTGAATCCTACCTGAATCAGCAATTAAGCAAAAAACTGGCGGAAAAATTTTTAGGAATCTTTGATTTCTATTTTAATGAAATAGAGTCACAGCCCGATAAGGGAAAAGCGAAGAAAACTTCTTCCATGTCGGTGAAGATCCTGGCCATTTGCGATAATATTAATAATGAACTGCCCATACGTGAGAAATTTCAGATCCTCCTCAGCCTTCTTCAGTTTAACAGGTTCTTTGAGGGATATGCAGTCGACGAAACCGAATTCAGCCAGAGCATTGCCGATGCAGTAAAAACAATTTCAGATGGGCTGATGATCCGAAATGAGGAGTACCAGAATTGCAAAGCTTTCATAACCGATAAGTTTTATAAAGTCCCCAGTAAAGACAGGATACTGGTTGTCAGCGACGATAGGTCTTTTGGGTTTTCAGACATAAAACACCTGCAGAAAAATGGCCTGAACGGTCAATTATTCGTGCTTCTTATTAAACGGGCCGATACCTATTTATTTCATTATCTCGGGAAGGATAAGCTTGATTTGAACGGCAGGTACATCTTTCCCCGCCATGTCTATTATTTACCAAAGGGTGGTGCCATAAGGGGTGAAAACATTACCCCAATTTATTTCAGCGATATATCGAGTAGTTTTAATGTTGATTCCTCAAAACCCGGAATTACCTTTTATGCCGAAGAAATAGAGTTCCAGTTCAGGAATTCAACAAATGGGATTCACCAATTCTCATTCTTTGGAGAGTCGGGCCAGCTGATCGGAATCATGGGGGGAAGTGGAACGGGTAAATCGACTTTGCTCAAAGTCCTGAGTGGCTCCCTTAGGGTGAATAAGGGCAACATATATATTAACGGTAATGATATTCATCTGAAAAATCGTGAACTGGATGGATTAGTTGGTTTTATTCCCCAGGACGATTTGCTGATTGAAGACCTGAATGTTTTCCAGAATCTTTTTTACAGCGCCAAATTATGTCTCGATAATTATACCAAAGAAATTATCGACGAAAAAGTGGTTGATCTGTTAACCGACCTGGATCTGCATGAGATCATGGACCTGAAGGTAGGTTCACCTCTGAATAAATTTATTAGCGGAGGCCAGAGAAAGAGACTCAATATAGCCCTGGAGCTGATTCGCGAACCATATATCCTTTTTGTTGATGAACCTACTTCCGGCCTGTCCTCTGTTGATTCTGAAAATGTCATCTATCTGCTTAAAGAACAAGCTGTAAAAGGAAAATTGGTGATGGTAAATATCCATCAGCCATCCTCCGACCTGTTTAAAATGTTCGATAAATTAATTGTTCTTGATAAAGGGGGATATCCTGTATATTATGGCAATCCGGTGGAAGCAATCATATATTTTAAGAAAATGACCGACAGGGTGGATGCGGATGAAAGTGAATGTCCGAGCTGCGGCAACTCTAACCCGGATGAAATTCTTCAGATCATTGAAACGAAGGATTTTGATGAATATGGTGAATATACCAAGAACCGGAAGATCAAACCGGTGGAATGGTATAATATGTATAAAAGCAACATTCAGTCAAAACTCTCATTTGAAAAACGTAAAGAAAAGCTGCCGGAGAATCCTTTTAAGATACCGGATTTTTTTAAGCAGTTATCTATTTTTGCAACCAGGAATTTTATGGCTAAACTGGCCGACCGTCAGTTTATGATGATCGCCCTGCTAGTAGCCCCGTTGCTTGCATTGATCCTGGGTTATTTTACAAAATATGTGAGTGGGTCTGAATCAAGTCTTTATGATTATGTTTTCAGCAAGAATGAAAACCTGCCCGCTTACCTATTTATGAGTGTCATTGTGGCACTGTTCCTGGGTATGATCATCAGCGCCGAAGAAATAATCAAGGACAGAAAAATACTTGAGAGAGAATACTTTCTCAACCTCAGCAGATCTTCATACCTGATTTCAAAAGTAGCGTTCTTGTTTGGCCTGTCTGCGTTGCAGATGATCCTGTTTGTTTTGATCGGGAATGCTATACTGGAGATCAAAAACATGACTTTCTCCTACTGGCTCATTCTTTTCTCAACAAGCTGTTTTGCCAATTTGCTGGGACTTAATATTTCCGACGGATTAAAGTCAGTGGTTGCCATCTATATCATTGTTCCTTTCCTGCTTGTGCCCCAGCTGCTGCTTGCTGGTGTGATTGTGAAATTTGATAAATTACATTACCTGATGTCTTCAACTGAGAACGTCCCGGTAGCAGGAGATGTTATGGCATCCAGGTGGGCCTATGAAGCACTTGCTGTTAACCAGTTTAAAAACAATAAGTACGAGAAGAACTTTTTTTTGGTAAATAAGCAGGAAAGCAATATATCCTATGAAGCACATCACCTGATACCTGCAATCCTGGAGAAACTGGATGATGCAGAAATAATGATGGATCATGACCCGGCGAATCCTGATATTGATCAATTATTGACTGTGGTTTTAAACAGTCTTGAAGATGTTACCTATCTCGATCTGCAATTATCATTTGATGACATTCTGGACCGGAAGGTTACCGTGGAGCGCATAAATGATCTCAGGAACAGGTTGACCAGGATACAGGAATACCTGTCAGGAAAACGGGATGACCTGTCGTACCAGCTCGATGACATTTCCCGCGATATGATTAATAACATGGTGACACCGCAACAGCTCGTCGTATTAAAACAAAACTATTACAATGAGAGCCTGGCCAACCTGGTTAAGAATAATAATGAATTCAGGAAGGTCAGAATTACTCGATCCAAGCTGGTTCGAGTAATGGAACCAATATACCAGGTGCCCCGGAACAGATTTGGACGTGCACAGTTTTTTGCCTCCTCCAAGCGGATTGGAAGTATAGAGGTCGACACCGTCGTCTTTAATGTGCTGGCTATCTGGTTTATGACCATCTTATTATATGTCGCATTGCAATACAGCTGGTTAAGAAAGTCTATAGAATTTTTTGGCAGGAAGAAAAGATAAATAACTAATAAACACCATCGCCCCGGCCTATCAGCGATGGTGGAAAATTCATTTACCTGACACATGCCCTTTTATATTTTTATATATTTGTTTATAGCTTCAAAAATTGAAAACCAAATCCACTATGAAAAGGAATATTATTAACCTGATCGTTTTGTCTTTTACAATCGTCCTTATTTCCTTACCGGCTTGTAAGTCAAACAAATCGGGATCATCTGCCCCCCAGGAAATCGATGACCAGGAGGCCATGGAAATCACCGGGAGGATAGACCAGATTAAAAAAGTGTTTCATCTGTGCCCTTCTCCGGCTGAAATGCTTAGCGTTATCAATGTATCCGACATGGAATACAATGGATCTCTCCTCAACCCGGCCGGCAATGTTGAAAAATATTTTGATTCCAGGTCACAAACACTTAACCTGGGAGTATATATCACAGATCTGGCTTATACCGCACTTTTTGGAAGACATGAAGAAACTATTGATTACCTGGAAATAGTACAGCAGGTAGCCGAACAGGTAAGGGTTACCGGTGCGATTAATGAGGAATTGATCAACAGGGCTAAAAACAATGTTGAATACCTCGACTCATTATTCAATATATCCAATGAAGCATTCATCAATATGTTGTTTTATTGCGAAAAAAATAAAAGACCCAATACCATTGTACTTCTATCCGCCGGGGCATTTATTGAGAGCCTTTACCTTGCAGTGAATATGGTTGATTCATATGCTGCAACCGATGACCTGATTAATCATCTGGCTGAACAGAAATATGCACTCGATAACCTCATGATATTTGCAATGACACTCTCTGACGATCCTAATGTAGCCAGTATTATTGAGGACATGCAACCCGTCATATCATTTTATAAAAAGATAGGTGCCTCTTATGGAGGGACAACAGTGAAGAAGGAAGGGGGGAATAAATTGGTTATTGGCGGGGGAAGTAAGGTAAAATTAACGGAAGAAGATTTCAACCAGCTGAAGAAAATTGCTTTGGAAATTCGTGGTAATATAGTATCAAATAATGTCTAAACCCAGGTATAATGAATAAATATAGAAACATCCTTCTCTCATTAAGCTTAATGCTGATACTTACAACAGGTTCATGGGCGCAGAGTTGCGTCGAATATCATATGGTTGGTGACTGTATTATGGACAGGCAAAAGGGATTCAGCATGTATAGCCAGTCTAAGAGTGCTGCCATTACCGCTAAAGATACTATCGAGTTTAATATAGTTTTCTACGGACAGAAAGATTATATGTTTTCTTTCTGTACCCACAGAAAGTTTTATCCAATCAATTTTAAGATCCTGGATGCGGAGACACGGGAAGAGTTATACGACAATAAGGCAGATAATTATATTGAATCACTCGGGATTGGTTTTGATGTGACCAAGTCATTGATTATTCAGGTGCATGTCCTGGCAAGAGAAGCCAGTGAAGAAGAGATTGAAGATTATATAAGCTGTATCGGGCTCCTCTTGCAGTATAAAAACTATCCTGAAAGAAAAGTCAAGCTATCCCTGGATTAATCCTTTTATCATGAATAGCAGACCACTGACCCGGTCAAATAACAGGGTGATAGCCGGTGTTTGTGCCGGGCTGGCCCAGTGGCTGGGCTGGGATGTCGCTCTGGTGAGGTTATTGTATATATTAATTTCCATCCTGAGTGCTGGTTTCCCAGGTATCCTGGTTTATGTAATACTCTGGATCGTCATGCCCCCGGAAGATTACTAGGAAGAAGTCAGAAGGGGTGTGAGTGTTGGGTATAGGTGTGGCAATTGTCATTTCAAGAATCTCTTCCCATCCCGCTCCCTGAATCCATACTCTCGGGTCACCGATTACCGGTCACGGTTTTTTACTACATTTGTGACAAACTTAAAAATCATTTAAATGAGAACCAATGCACTCGTAATTACTATTCTTTTTTTATTACCCGTTTCATGTACGAACAACAAAGTAAAAATGAATCCTCCCATTGCCGAAAAAAAACCTAAGGAATTAACCATTCATGGTGATACCCGGATCGATAACTATTTTTGGATGAATGAGCGTGAAAATCCTGAGGTAATCAGTTATCTCACTGCAGAAAATGAGTATACAAAGATGGTCATGCAGAAAACTGAAGAATTCCAGGAAGAGCTGTATGATGAAATTGTTGGCAGGATCAAGCAAACCGATGAATCAGTTCCTTACTTCGATAATGGTTACTTCTATTACGTAAGGTATGAGGAAGGGAAAGAATACCCGATATATTGCAGGAAAAAAGGAACACTTGAAGCGGATGAAGAGATACTGCTGAATGTAAATGAGATGGCCAAGGACTATGCCTATTACAATGTGGCGGGATATACTGTCAGTCCCGGCAATAACAAGATTGCATTCGGAGTGGATACATTGAGCCGGCGAAAATATACGATCTATTTTAAAAACCTGTTATCCGGAGAGATATTGAAGGAAAATATTCCTGTGACCACAGGAAGGGCTTTCTGGGCCAATGACAATAAAACCGTTTTTTATACGACTAAGGATGAGGAGACCCTTCGTCCGGATAAAATCTGGAAACACAGGCTGGGTACATCCAGCGAAACGGATGAGATGGTTTACAATGAACAAGATGAAACGTTCAGCACTTTTGTTTATCGTACCAAATCAAATGCGTACCTGATCATCGGATCACGAAGCACATTGTCCGATGAATACATGTTCCTCGATGCCAATACGCCGGATGGCAAGTTTCAGATCATTCAGCCACGGGAAAGAGGTCTTGAGTATAACATTGACCATTACAAGGATAAATTCTTTATCAGGACCAATCTTAATGCAAAAAATTTCAGGTTGATGGAAACCCCTGTTACTGCTACCCGTAAGGAAAACTGGAAGGAGATTATTCCACATCGCGAAGATGTTTATCTCAACGGGATCGAGATATTTGAAGACTACCTGGTAGTTTCGGAAAGAAAAGATGGTATAAATAATCTGCGAATAAAAAAATGGACCGATGATTCGGAGTATTACCTGGATTTCGGGGAAGAAGTTTATGTAGCCAGCATCTCTGTTAACAGGCAATTTGACAGCAAATGGCTCAGGTATTCATATACCTCTTTGACGACACCCCAATCAACCTATGATTTCAATATGGAAACAAAGGAGAAGAAGCTGTTAAAACAGCAGGAGGTTGTGGGTGATTTCGATGCCGCCAATTATGAGACAAAAAGATTGTATGCTCCCACGAAGGATGGGGTAAAGGTTCCTATTTCGCTTGTTTACCGCAAAGGCATTCATCTCGATGGAAGTAACCCGTTGTTGCTTTACGGTTACGGATCATACGGTTATACCATGGATCCCTACTTTTCTTCCGTGAGGCTGAGCCTGATCGATCGCGGATTTGTATATGCCATTGCTCATGTCCGGGGCAGCCAGATATATGGCCGGCAGTGGTATGATGACGGTAAGCTATTGAATAAGATGAACACTTTTACCGACTTTAATGCCTGCGCAGAGTATTTGATCGAACAGAAATATACCGGGGCTGATCGTCTGTTTGCATCAGGGGGAAGTGCCGGCGGATTACTCATGGGTGCCATTGTGAATTTGCGTCCGGATCTGTATAAAGGGGTGATTGCCGCGGTGCCTTTTGTCGATGTGATCACTACCATGCTGGATGAAAGCATTCCTTTGACCACCGGAGAGTATGATGAATGGGGGAACCCTAACGACAAGGAGTATTACGATTATATGCTGACCTATTCACCTTATGACAATGTGGAAGCGCACGGATACCCTAACCTTTTGGTTACCACAGGATTACATGATTCCCAGGTGCAATACTGGGAGCCGGCCAAGTGGGTAGCCAAGCTCAGGGATATGAAAACCGACGACAACATCCTGATCCTGAAAACCAACATGGAAGCGGGTCACGGAGGTGCTTCGGGAAGATTCGAAAGATACA
>CAYZEZ010000180.1:7772-10304 GCA_964477295.1 uncultured Bacteroides sp.
AAAACCAACATGGAAGCGGGTCACGGAGGTGCTTCGGGAAGATTCGAAAGATACAGGGAAACGGCACTGGAATATGCGTTCCTGTTAATGCTTATGGATATTTATGAATAGTAAATCGAATCCTGCAGCTTGTTGGTCTTAAATTGGAATTACCCTCTCCAGGGCCGGGAACGATTAACATTGGCAAGGCAATCTAATGTTATATTAACATCTTCAACTATCTGAAAGTCATACATGCCAACACAGATGAAGTCAGCACCGTTATCAAATGCGTATTTGAATCCCCTTTCAGGACTTATAGCTCCCGCTGCCAGTGTCTTGAAAGCAATCCATGGTTCTTCCAGATTACTCATAAAATCAATTGCATCCTGAGGCTTCAGACAAAAATTATTGTCTTTCCAACCGGGTTCAGGTACATCCTTTCTTTCAAGATCAACCTGTGCAGACTGTAACTCATTGTGTAAGTGACACTTGTTTTGATGATCAGTGGAATTTAAAAAATACAGGTCAGTACGACGGTGAAGCAGGAATCGATATTAATATATGTCAGGCATGGCAAACAACAAGAGGGGACGATGATGTTGTTATAGCTATCATTGATACTGGTATTGAGGAGGATCATCCTGATTTAGAGGATAACATTCACTCGAGATGGGATACTAAAAATCAATCATCACCAAGTGTTATATATACTGAGCATGGAACTGCTGTCGCTGGTATAGCCGGTGCACTTTCAAATAATATTAAGGGGATAGCTGGAGTTGCCCCTTTATGTCAAATTATGGATATAAGTGCTGATCTGGATATTTGGTACGCTGGACTCCCAGCAGATCTTGGTGATGGTATAGATCATGCATGGGATAATGGGGCAGCTGTAATCAATTGCTCTTGGGGTGACGCTGATCTAACTTCGAATGATATTGATGATGCTATTGAAAATGCTATTACATATGGTAGAAAAGGTCTAGGTTGTGTTGTAGTATTCGCAACTGGAAATGATGAAGATGATGTTCAATACCCTGCAAATTCCAATTCATCTATATTGGCAGTTGGTGCTATAAATCAATGTGGAGAACGTAAGAGTAATGATCCAGTTTCATGCGACACTGAACAGGATTGGGGTAGTAATTTTGGTGACGAATTAGATATTACTGCACCAGGTGTTTTAATACCAACAACTGATCTATTGGGTTATGTAGATGGGATAAATCATCAGATTCCAATTCATCCTGGTAATTTGGGAACACTTATTTCTGATGATTATGATGATTATGACTATACAATTTGGTTTAATGGAACCTCCGCAGCAGCTCCTCATGTGTCCGGAGTTGCTGGATTAATTATCTCTGCTAATCCATGTATAACACAAAAACAAGTAGTAGATATTATAGAGAGTACGGCACAAGAGCTAGATGATTATGTATATGAAGAAACTTCAGGAAGAGATAATGGTGATTGGGATGATGAAACTGGATATGGTTTATTGGATGCAGGTGCAGCAATGTCACAAGTTGTATCACAAAACACTATAATAGAAGATGTCACATTTGAAGAAGATATTACTTTAACTAATTGTAGAAACGATATTATATTAACTGATGTTGAAATTACCAGCAATGCGGATGTTGTAATAGATTTAACAAATAATGTAATTATTAACGGGACTTTTAGTTCAGATCTAGGAACAACCCTAGTGATTGAATGAGAATTGGCACTAAATTTGAATCAAAAATGCCAATGTGAGTAAAATGTAAGCTAAAATTATAACTGTAATATAATTAAAGCAACCAAAATTCTAAAATATTCATCTTAAAAAATATTGATATAAAATGAAGAATTCAATATTTATAATCGGAATGGCCATTATAGTAATCGGTGGGTGCGAGAAAGAAACTAATAACGACATTGAAGATGAACCCAATATTGGTAAACTGGAATGCAATTACACTAGCTTTAAATATTACAAAAATGAAAGTATTCCATTAGGAGAAATGTCAGGTGATTATATTTTGTTTGGTATCGATTCGAGTAATAGTGATGATGTGATAAGAAATTATATTAAATCAAAAGATTACTTTGACCAAGATTATTATTTCAATATATCCAAATATAGAGAATTTTTAATTGTAAAGTTAACCAGGACATGTGATTGTCAAGAAGTTGCTTGGATTATTAATGAAGCACAGCAAAGCTCAATTATTGATTATGTACATTACACAATTCAAACTGAAAATTGCAGAAATATGACTGGTCAAATAATGGGTAACCTGTGTGTTCTGAGTTATTCTAATTTATTTTATGTTTCTGTCAAGGATACAAATAATCTCACAGATTTATACAACGCAGTCCAAGAAACGAACACTTCAATAGTACTTCAAAATATATATCGAAGAAACTCATTTATATTAGCTACAAATAAAAACTCAACAGGAGATGCATTACAAATGGCAAACTATTTCTTTGAAACTGGTTTGTTTGAGGCAAGTGAACCTGATATTGTAAGACTAGCTGTACAATAATTTGTATTATACA
>CAYZEZ010000181.1:0-10297 GCA_964477295.1 uncultured Bacteroides sp.
CCATGGACAAATTCAACAACTTTGACGATTTGTTCGGAGACATAGCATCCGAAGATGAAAACGACCTCCTGTTTTCAGATTCCCCGGAATCTTCCGAAACAGAAGAAATCAAAAAACCTGCTGATGATACAGAAGAAAAATGGAAAATCCTTGTCGTTGACGATGAGGAGGATATCCACAGTGTCACCCGCATTGCACTTAAAGGCTTCACATTTCGGGGAAAGGGCATCGACTTTCACGATGCTTACACTGCTGCCGAAGCAGAAGAGATACTGAAAGAACACCCCGACATTGCGCTGATCCTCCTGGATGTGGTGATGGAAACCACCAATGCAGGTCTGGACCTGGTCAAAGTGATCCGCGAAAAACTTGGCAATCCATATACCCAGATCATAATTCGAACCGGACAACCAGGCCAGGCACCGGAAAGGGAAGTGATCGTATCCTATGAGATCAACGATTACAAGACCAAGACAGAGCTAACCGCAATAAAACTATTTACGGTTGCACTGGCAAGTTTAAGGACCTATGACTCCATCCGGAAAATTGATGAGTTGAATGAAGCATTCCGACAGGAGATTGAAAAGCGGATAAAGCGGGAGAAGATACTGGTGGATGCAAAGCAGAAGGCTGAGAAATCAGACCGGATGAAAACAGAGTTCCTGCAGCAGATGTCGAAAGAGATCCAGGCCCCCCTGAGCCTGATCCTCGATTCTTCCGATACCATCAAAGAAGAAGTGAAAGATAAGGTCAATGACAACATCCGGCAAATGTTTGACCACATGTATTATTCGGGCAAAAGGATCATCCGTGCCGTGCAATTGATCCTTGATCTGTCGGATGTTTATTCCGACCGGTATGTGATTTCAAAATCTAAAGTTAATCTGCCAAACCTGTTGGAAGAACTGGTTGAAGAGTCCAGGTACCTGATTGGTGAGTACAATCTGGACGTAATCATTCAAAATGATCTGAAAAATGGCCTAATCTCTGTTGATCCCTATTCTGTCAGGCAAGTTTTTGCCAATATTATAGATAATGCCTTTAAATATACCCGGGAAGGAAGAATAGAATTCAGCCTGGCCAAAAATGGGAACGAAGGGATCCTTGTGAAATTAACCGACACCGGTCCGGGAATAAGCAATGACTTTATTCCGGATCTTTTCAAACCCTTTGCCAGGGAACAAATTAGGGAAAATAATGAGCAAGACGGACTGGGACTGGGACTTGCATTAACAAAAAAGTATTGCGATATCAATAACCTGAAAATAGAAGTTGACAGTAAAAAGGGAAAAGGAACTAAAATCTCAGTTAACATACCTGTTTGATATTATGTCGACCGGTTCTCACTCGAATTGCAACCAATAGAAAACAGAAATCCATAATGTCACATCTCAGATTAAAACTGGTCTATCTCTTAATCCTGGCATTTTTTTCAGAATGGGGACAGGCTAATCCCTCAGATGATATCAAATTCAACAAACTAACTATTGAAGATGGTCTCTCATTCCACATCATAACAGCCATTGTCCAGGACCACGAGGGTTTTATCTGGATCGGCACTTTCGACGGTCTCAATAAATTTGATGGCTATTCAATTACCCGTTATTACCATGAACCCGACGATCCGTATAGCCTGTCAGACCATATTATACGACCATCTGCCATGCTTGTCGATGGTACCGGCAAGATCTGGATAGGAAGCAATGGACTGAATGTGTTCAACCCGGCAACTGAAAGTTTTAGCTCCTATATTTATAATCCTGCTGATTCCCTGAGTTTTCCCGGCACCACAACTACAGCTGTTTATGAAGATGGAGAAGGCCAGTTATGGTTCGGAACCGACTTTGGCGGTCTGTATAAAATGGATCCACAAACAGGCAGGTTCTATCATTACATGAGTTATTCTGATCCTGAAGGAAATGTGTACAGCAATCTTGTAAATACCATCTTCGAAGATCAATCGGGAGTATTATGGATCGGAACCATTCAGGGATTATACCAGTATGATCGCGAAGATGACCGGTGCATTGCGTATCGCCTTCGTACTGTAAATCATGAGAACCTTTTCAATGAGGATATTAGCCAGGTATATGTTGACCGGCATAATCAGCTCTGGGTTGGCACTCTTAATGGTTTGAACCGTTTTAACCTGAAAACTGGTGAAAGTGTAGTTTATAAAAGTGATCCAAAAAATCCGGGAAGCCTTTCAAATAATTCAATCAGTGCCATTTATGAGGACCGTGCCGGTAACCTGTGGATCGGAACATCCATGGGATTGAATAAATATGAAATTGAAACAGACAGATTTATCATTTTTGATCATAATCCACAGGATCCAGACGGAATTTCGGATAACTTTATTACTGCCATTTTTGAAGATAACGCAGGCATTCTATGGATTGGGACACATAATGGCCTCAATTACATTGATTCCAGGAAAAAGAAATTTGACGGGATCAAGGCAGATCCAAAAAAACCTGGGAGTAATTTCCTGCAACAGGTCATGTCTGTTCATGAAGATCACAGCGGGACGGTATGGGTCGGGACCGAACAGGGAAACCTGAACAGGATAGATCCCTTAACCGGAAAAATTAGCACTTTTGGGAATGATCCCCGTGATCCGTTCAATTTTATTAAACCACCTATCCGCATAATCTATTCTGATCTGTCGGGAAAGATCTGGATCGGAACCGTTGGAAACGGTATGTTCATATTTGATCAGCACATTGGTAAGTTCAGACCATATCTGGCCAGGTCAGAGAACAATATAACCCTTGGAAATATGATGCTGACGGCTATGTGTGCAGACAGATCAGGTATATTCTGGATCGGGACAATGTCGAATGGACTGGTTAGATTGAATCCTGAAACCAATAAGTTTACAAAATACAGGATCCTGTCAGGGGGTAATGATAATCTTCCCGATAGCTGGATAATATCGTTGCTGTCGGACAGGTCAGGCAAGATCTGGGTTGGAACCCGGGGAGGAGGATTATTTTTATTTGATCCTGAAACAGAGAATTTATTGGAGTACAGGAATAATAAGGATGATCCGAGATCCATTTCTCATGATGAAATTGTATCCCTCTTGGAAGACAGGGCCGGGAACATATGGATCGGCACCTGGGGAGGGGGCCTGAATAAGTTTGAACCGGCAGACAGCCTGAGGTCAGAGCGGTTTATCCGCTATACCCTCAAAGACGGTCTGCCGAACAACTCAATTGTCGGATTACTTGAGGATGACAACGGCAATATATGGGTCAGCACCAATAATGGATTATCGAGGTTCAACCCGGAGAAGATTGAGTTTGCGAATTACTCTGTGGATGATGGCTTACAGGATTATGCCTTTAGTCCGGGAGCATGCTATAAGGGATTATCCGGCAGGATGTACTTTGGTGACAGTAAGGGGATCAATTTTTTCTATCCCGACAGCATCCGGGATAACCCGGTCATTCCACCTGTGGTGATCACATCCTTAAAGCTATTTAATAAGAGAATTAGCCCGGGAAGGAGCTCTCCGCTGAAAGTATCGATCACACATGCCGACAAGATTAACCTGTCGTATAAGGAGAATTTTTTGTCGTTCGAGTTTGCTGCCCTCAACTTCACCAATCCCGATAAAAACCAGTACAGGTACCAAATGAAGGGACTGGATCCTGAAGTAGTGTTTGCAGGCAACAAGCGGTTTGCAGAGTATACCGATGTGAAGCCGGGTAAATATACGTTCTGGGTGACAGGATCGAACAACGATGGTATATGGAATACGGAAGGGACTTCTGTTGATATCCACATTCATCCCCCTTGGTATCAGACAATCCTGGCATATATTATCTATGTACTGTTGGCATTTTTATCAGTTTATGGTTATATCCACGTGCGGACGGTCAGGTTGAAAAGGGAGAAAGAGGAGCTCGAGAGGCAGGTAAAGGAGCGGACATCGACGATTGAGGAACAGAAGCAGGAGATCATGGCTGCCAATAATGAATTGGAGCAGCAGAAGGATGCCCTGATGCGCCAGAAAGACGAGCTTAAAGTAACCTTGTTCCAGTTAAGGCAGACACAGACCCAGCTGATCGAATCGGAGAAGATGGCTGCACTGGGCGGGTTGGTGGCAGGGATTGCCCATGAGATCAATACGCCGGTGGGGATAAGCCTCACTGCTTCATCGAGTCTTATTGAAGAGACCGAGCGGATGGCAGATGAGTTTAAGGCGGGAAACATCAGCAAGGCGGAGTTTAAGGAATACCTGAATATGGCCAACCAGTCGGCCCGGCTGGTGCTTTCCAATATGCAGCGGACGGCGGCCATGGTGCAGAGTTTTAAGCAGGTCTCCACCGACCAGGCGACCGAGCAGACCAGGCGGTTCAAACTCAGGGAGTATACCGAAGATGTTATCCGGAGCCTTTATCCAAAGTTGCGGAACAGGCCGGTGACGGTTAAGATGGATCTGGATGAAAGGCTCGAGCTGGAAAGCTATCCGGGTGCCTTTTCCCAGATCCTGACCAACCTGATCCTGAACAGCCTGGAACATGCTTATGATGAGGACGATAAGGGTAAGATGGTGATCCGGGCAGAGAAGAGTGGTGAGGAGTTGTTACTGGATTATGCGGACGATGGCAAGGGGATGCCTGAAGATGTTTTGAAGAAGATCTACGAGCCATTCTTTACCACGGACAAGAAGCTTGGAACCGGGCTCGGGATGCATATTGTATACAATTTGGTTACTCAGAAGTTAAATGGCAAGATCGAATGTTCAAGTGAGGTGGGTGTAGGAACTAAGTTCAGAATTGTGATTCCTGTCACGTGACCAAATTGATCTAAGATTAATGATTAACGATATACGATCTGAGATCTGAAATCATACACATTACGCATTTCCCACACCTAACGAAGAACCAAAAACTATGAAAAAGATTTCAACACTTCTCATTGTCATCTTACTTAGCTTGTGTCCTTTTCTTAAATCACAGAAAATATTACAGCCCGAACTAAATCCCCATCGGTACAAAACCGATGTCATCGAACCCGATATGGGGCTTTCGGGGATTTTTCTCGAAACACTGTATGAGGATCAGTACGGCTTTTTCTGGATTGGTTCGCAATATGGGCTGGATCTGTATGACGGATATGCTGTTACCCGGATGAGCGATATCATTACGGACAGTTCCAGGACATCGATGGACTGGATATGGATGGTCATGGAAGACCATGATGGGGACCTGTGGGTTTGCAGCAGTGCAGGATTATTCAGGTACAACCGCAGGCGCAATGTATTTGAGCAGTACCTTCCAAATCCGGAGAACAAAGATTTGAAGGATAACAGCGTTCACTCCGTCCACCAGGATTCAAGGGGCATTTACTGGCTATTTACCAGGGGTGGATTGTATTCATTTGATAAAGAGAAGAATGTTTTTAAAGACTACAAAAAGGATAGCATTACCACAGATGAATTTTATGACAAAAACAGTGTAGTTTACCAGTATTGGAACCCGAGGCGATTTTATGAGGATGCTGCAGGTTGCATTTGGATTGCTACGTATTATGGTTTAAAAAAATATGATCCTGTCAATGACCGGTTCATTACTTTCAGAAATGAACCGGGTAATCCTCATAGTATATCAGGAGACCTCATCGGGTACATCGCAGAAGACAGTGAAGGAAATTTATGGATCAGCCAGATTAGCCTGGAGGGACCTTTAACAGGTACACTGAACAAAATGTCGGACAGGGATATCGGGATTTTTAAACGTTATGCTCATGATTCCAGTGATCCCAAAAGCCTGGTCAGCGCTTATATTGGTCCCGTTTTTAATGACACCCGGGGTAATCTGTGGATTGGCGGGAAGAATGGATTTTCGAGGTATGATCATGAAAAGGATCATTTTGACAATTACCTGATTCCGGTTGAGAGCATGCCCGGGGACCGGTATTTTGATAATGATTTTTTTGGCTCAATTTCAGAGGATTCAAAGGGTAATATCTGGTTTATCGCGTTTTTGAATGGGATCTATGAATTCAATCCGTCCAAAGCAAATATAGCTTATTATAGTTTTAATAAGGATAGCGTTGTCAGGCTTGTTCCTGATCCCTGGGCAAGGCCTGTTATGGAAGATCAATCCGGGGCCATCTGGGTGCCCGGAATAAACCGGATCACCCGGTCGGAGCCCATCATCAAGCCCTTTCATACAACCATCCCGGAAAAAATTGGCCTGAATTCAACCGGGAACATGGATGTTACCGCATTATATCTTTCAGAAAAGGGTGAACTCTGGTTTAGCGTCGATGGATACGGGTTATTCAAATCATCCGGATTTGTTTCCGGGGAACCTTTTGGAGTGAGGAGGATCGGTGGGGATTTGCTCAGGCCTTATTGCTTCCTGAGAGATCACCGGGGGCAATTATGGATCGGATCAATTGATAACGGGCTTGGGAAGGTGGATGAAAGGGACAACTCCATAAAATGGATTCCACATTATCTTGAGGGAACTTTTGGGGGTTCAACATCGTATTATGTCGGGTACCTCTATGAAGACAGCCGGAATATATTCTGGATGGGAACCAATTCAAGGGGGCTCAATATTTTTCATCCCGAAAAAGAAAAATTCATAACCATATTGCATGAGCCCGGGGATCCGGCCAGCCTGCCAGGGAATAGCTGCCTGGTGATTAATGAGGACCGGAAGGGGTATATATGGTTTGGCAGTTTCCAGAACGGGCTGAGCAAGCTGGAAGTAAGCCAGGGATTAACCGACAGCATCCACATGGTGTTCTCGGGGAAATTGGACCGGGATAAATTAATCTTCAGGTTCAGGAACTATAAAAACAATCCGGTTGATTTTCATTCCCTGAGCGGCAATAATATTTGTGATATGTATACGGATAGCTCCGGAAGGCTTTGGATCGGGACAACCAATGGCCTGAACCTGTATGATGATGCAAAGGATATATTTTATCCATATTACGAATCAGACGGATTGCCGGATCGTTGTATTTTTGGTATCCTGGAAGACGATCACGGAAACCTGTGGTTAAGTACCCGCAAGGGGATCTGTAAAGTCAGCCTGGGTGAAGGAAGTGGCCCTGATTTGATACAAACAGTGATATCCTATCGGAAGGAGGATGGCCTTCATGGGGATGTTTTCATGGAGAACACCTGCTTTCAGTCCGGTGAGGGATGGATGATCTTTGGCGGGAAACACGGTTTTACGGCGTTTCACCCGGATAGCATAAAGAAAAATGTAGTTGTTCCTCCGGTTTATATTACTGATATTCAAATAAATAATAAATCGGTCTATTCAGCGGATTATGCTCTTCTTGATACGGGATTATTTGAAACTGATCAAATTGAGTTATCCTATCGGGAAAATTTCCTGGCCTTTGAATATGTAGCCCTGAATTATTCCAACGCCGAGCAGAATCAGTACAAATACCGGATGGAAGGGCTGGATGAGGATTGGGTGGATGCAGGTACCAGGCGGTATGCAGAATACAGGGACCTGAAACCGGGGGAATATACCTTCAGGGTGCTTGGATCGAACGATGATGGAGTATGGAACGAGGAAGGCACTTCGATTGGAATTATCATCAATCCTCCCTGGTACAGGACAGTAATTGCATACATACTTTATGCATTCTTCCTTGCCATTGCCATTTATGGCTATATCCGTTGGCGGACCTGGCGATTAAGGCAGGATAAGAAGGACCTGGAGCAACAGGTTTCTGAACGGACAGCAGAACTACAGGAAGCGAACACCTCTCTTGAAGAACAGAAGGAGGAACTGGAACAACAGAAAGAAGAACTTCAAATTACACTGGACCAGCTCAAAGAGACCCAGGCCCAGCTGATCCAGTCGGAGAAACTGGCTGCCCTGGGCGGATTGGTTGCCGGTGTGGCCCATGAAATCAACACACCGGTGGGCATTGGCCTGACCGCTGCCTCCAGCCTGGAGGAAGAAACCCGGAAAATGGCAGACCTCTATAAGAAAGACAAAATCTCCCGGGCCGATTTTAAAGACTATCTTAATACAGCTAACCAGACAGCAAAATTGATACTTTCCAATATGCAGCGGACGGCTGATATGGTCCAGAGTTTTAAGCAGGTCTCTGCCGACCAGTCCACGGAACAGCAGCGTAAGTTCTTTTTAAAAGCATATACTGAAGATATTATCCGAAGCCTCTATCCGAGGTTGAAACTCAGGAAGGTCAATATCGATCTGGATATTGACGAAAAAATGGAGATGGACAGCTTCCCGGGGGCCTTCTCCCAGATCATCACTAACCTCGTAATGAATAGCTTAACGCATGGATTTGACGAAAAGGATACGGGTAAGATTGAAATAAAAGCTAATTTAGATAAGAATAATCTGAACCTTGAATATTCTGATAATGGGAAGGGGATTTCACCCGGTCACATCGATAAAATCTTTGAACCGTTCTTTACAACGAACAAGACGATCGGGACCGGGCTTGGAATGCACATTGTTTATAATTTGGTCACTCAGAAGTTAAATGGAACCATTGTTTGTGAAAGTCGGGTAAATGAAGGGACCCGGTTTAAAATAAAGATTCCTTTGTAACCAAATTGAACTATTAATATCGATTTACAAATTATGAATTTCGAAGTGGAAAATAGATTCAGTAATCCAATTCAGGTTCAAGTATAGAATTCAACTAAAAATTAGCAAGAAAGGAGCCAAATATGTTAAAAACGGCAATCTCACACAGTCTGGAACTCGATTCCTCAGATGCCATTGAAGAAGTACTTGGACATTGCCATGAACAACTGGGAGATCTGAAACCACAGGCAGGAATACTCTTCACAGGGATTGATCATGATTTTACCCTGATTCTTGACAGAATCAATGAAATCTATCCGGGCATTGAACTTATTGGATGTACAACAGATGGTGAACTTACATCCGTCCATGGATTTGCGGAGGACTCTATCACCCTGATGCTTCTATATTCAGATAAATTATTTTTTAAGGCAGGAGCAGCTGACGGGATTTCAAAAGATACCGCAGCAATAATTAATAAGGCAGTTGTTTCGGTAACCTTGCAACTTGACCAGGAGCCAGTGTTATGTATTACTACACCTAGCGGACTGACTGCAAGTGGAGATCTCATTGTAGAGGGTTTACAAAAGAGCCTGGGAGAGAATTTCCCCGTATTTGGAGGTACTGCAGGTGATCAATTAAGGATGAAATGTACATACCAGTTTTATAATAAAAAAGTATTTACAGATGCTGCTCCATTTCTTCTAATCAGTGGGCCTATATTATATTCTTTTGGTATAGAAACAGGAAAGATTCCAATCGGGAAGAAGGCAGTTGTGACCAGATCAGACAACAACATAGTATATAAAATTGGAGAGAATAATGCCCTGGAGTTTTATAAATACTATCTTGGAGATAAAATAGGTTTTGATGATGGTTCAATAATTAGCGATTATCCGCTGGCTGTTTTCGAAGAGGACAATAGAAGCTTTTATTTAAGGGGTCCAGTTTTTGAAGCCGGATCCGAAAACCTGAGGTTCTTTGGGAATGTCCCACAGGGCTCAACAATTCAATTAACCCATTCAACAAGAGATAATATCGTAGATGCTGCAAAAATCTCTGTTAATTCTTCATTGACCGGTTATCCCGGTACTAAACCCTCAGCGGCACTGTGTTTTTCATGTGCAGCACGTAAATTTGTTTTGGGAACACGGGTAAAGGAAGAATACAATGCTTTTAAGACAGATTTTCCCGATGTGCCGGTGATCGGCTTTTATACATACGGGGAAATAGGGCCTCTTACAAAGGACAAACCTGTCAGATTTCACAATGAAACATTTATTAGTCTTTTAATAGGAGTTGAATAATGGGGATAGATGACCTGGTAATAAAATTAGAGAAAGAAAATAAGGCCCTCAGGCATAAGCTGGAACGGGTTGATGAAATTAAAAGGTTGCTGGAACTCAGATGGGACAGGAATTCAAACTTGTTCCAGACCCTTAATAATGAAATTGAAAAAGCTAACCAGGAATTGCAGGAAGTCAATGAGGAGATCAAAACGCAGCGTGATGAACTTGCCAGGGCACTCGATAATCTAAAAAAGACCCAGGATCAGCTCATACAATCAGAGAAAATGGCCGCCCTCGGTGGACTTGTCGCCGGCGTGGCACACGAGATCAATACCCCGGTTGGTGTTAGTGTCACTGCAGCTTCAAGCCTGGTGGAAGAAACCAGGAAAATGGCCGAATATTACAAGGAAGGGACAATCAGTAAGGCCGATTTCAAGGATTACCTGAATA
>CAYZEZ010000182.1:0-10280 GCA_964477295.1 uncultured Bacteroides sp.
CATTCATCGTGGAAATCTTTCCTGTGGATACTGCCATGTTGAAATAAAAGGAGACCATACTCTGTAAAAAGGAATCCTGATGGTTCAATGAAATAAAAAGCTTTTGTCAGGGCTTCTTTTTGTACCTTCATGCCCTAACTTATATGGGAATAGATTTGAAATACATATATTTTTTCGGGATATGTTTATTGTTATCCCTGGCCGGTTGTCAGGGAAAAAAGTCCGGCCAGGAAGTACAGGAACCAGCCCAGGGAACTGTGCCTCCTCCTGCCGCAACTTCCGGCCAGATGAACGAGCAATCTCTTCGGGATGCTGCCCTGAACGGTCAATTTGAGGTTATCGAAAATCTTCTGAAAGAGAATATCAACGTAAATTCTGCCGATCCCGACGGACGTACCGCCCTCATGCTTGCTTCCTTTAACGGGTATTCGGGGATTGTTGCCCTGCTCATCAACAAAGGAGCTGTCGTGGACCTGGCAGATGGATTTGGTCGTACGGCATTGCATTATGCAAGCACGGGTCCTTTTGTGCCAACCGTTGAGTTCCTGCTTAAAAAAGGGGCCAATCCGAATGTGGTTGATAGCGAGGAACACTTTACACCCATCATGTTTGCTGCTGCTGAAGGCCATATTGATGTTGTAAGGATGCTTCTCGAGTACAATGCAGACCCTTCCCTAAAAGACATTGATGGGGATACAGCCGAAACCTTTGCCCGGCAGAACGGTCATACGGAGGTGGCCGATCTGTTGAAATCAAAGGTTATTCAATAACGATTTCTGACCGGTATACTTTTTCCCCTTTCAGCTCAATAATATAGATGCCTGCAGGAAGATCTTTCCTGTCCAGTAAAAAATTACCGGATAAAATATTACCGGATTTCCTGACAATCCTTCCTGAGATATCTGTCAGAACCATTTTATATTCATGATTATCCGGATTGGGAAAGGTAATGGTGGCCCCGGATGAAAATGGATTTGGGTAAACAGTAAAAGCTGTTTCGGGTTCAGGGTCACTAATAAAGGTCTTGAACTTGTTGTCTTCTATATTACTCATTGAACGGGTGTAGGGTTCCGGATCGGCTTTGGTCGTACCTGATGGATAACAGGGCTCAATTAATACCCCTGCAATCCGGTAATAGTAAAGTGCAGTGAGTGCATCCGGATCAGAATCAATGTAACGGTCCAGACTGGCCGATAAGGTTTTAATATGGCCCAGGTCGGTGGCTGTGCTCCCGCGGAAAATGTCGTAACTTCCGAATGAAATAAATCCATCCTCAACCTCGTATTCGCTCCACCCCAGGTTGACGCCTCCGACTGAACCGGTAAACTGGAGCAGCAGGGTTTTGTGGTAAGGGCTGGGATCGGATTCATTCCCGCAGGAGTCAACTATTGAGATTTTATACAGGTATTGCTGGTTGCCCGGCTGGGATTCCACATCGTAGAATATGCTTAAATCATAATAAGGGATGGTCGCTTTCAGCTGGTAATCCCCGATCATATCGCCTTCCCTGTAGATCTTGAAATATTCTATCCCTTTTCCCACGGGTTTTTCCCAGATGACCATCAGTTTGTCTGTCGCCGGATCGACGGTCACCAGGCAGATCTTCTGGTCCTGGTATGTTTCAAGCAGGGATACAGTTACTTCATCAAATCCATCACATATGCCACCGGAAGTAACCGTTACGTTATAATCGCCCGGTTCGGTTATGATCACTGATGCAGTGTTTGCCCCGTTGCTCCAGAGATAGCCGTCAAAACCGGCCGGGGCCTGCAGGACCAGGTTGCTCCCGGAACAGATCCAGCGGTCGGGGCCAAGATCCACTTCGGGGACTCCGTGGACCACGATGCTGATGGTATCGTATGAGGTGCATGATCCGTCGTTGCTGGTAACCTTTACCCAGTACTCATCTGTTTCCGTGATATCCAGGTATTGCCCTGTTTCGCCTACTACCGACCATTCGTACGAAAGAAACCCTGCGCCGGCATCAATCTGAAGAAACTCATTGGTACAAATGCTGGTATCCGGACCCAGATCAACTGCTTTTTCTGTCAGGGCCATCACTTCGTTAGAAAAATTACTTTCGAATCCTGAACTGTCGACTGCTGTTACCCGGTAATACCAGGTCTCACCATATGCTGTATGATCCAGATACAGGGTATCAACGATACCGGAGACAGAAAGGGTATCATAAAATGTCACGGCGGGTGACTGGTCATCCCTGTAAATCCGGAATAACCTTGTGTTAAGGGTATCGTATGATTCAAAGGTCAGTGTAATGTCCGTGTTACATTGCACCGATTTCAGGTTAGCTGGAGTTTTCGGACCCATATCTGCAATCGGTTTGATTTCTGAAAGATCCAGCACGATATTATAGAGATATACTTCATCAATATAACCATCAAAAAGCTTAACCGGTTGCTCCCAGTCTATTCCACGGATGTAAGTTGATCCAATACATAGATCATGCCCTTCAAGAGCTGGTTCACCTTCCTGGGGCGGACCGGAAGCATTCCAGCTACCGATAGCAGGGATTGTATTAAGATAGAACCCAATTTCGTGATTTTTAAAGTCATAGGTGAAAGCAATATGGGTCCATTTGTTCAGCGGTATGGTATCGACTGATTGAAATGCTACGTCCTCACCCGATCCGTCTTTATAAGCAAATTCAAGTTTCTTGCCGGGAATTAATCTCAGGTTATAGTTGCCTGTATTTAGGGTATACAGTGATTTGGAGACGATATACCCCGTATCGGCAACTGAACGGGGGTATATCCATGCCATCAGGGTAACCTGGTCTGGCATAGCCGTCATCGGATAATTAGCGCAATTAATGTAACTTGAGGTGCCATTGAATTCGAAGCATGCGTTGGGATCGTTATACCTGTTCTCCGCAGGGCTGCAATCAATAGCTCCCCCGTCATTACCATGGCCGCTGTTATCAATGGCATTTCCATCTAAAGAATAATATGCAACAAGTCCTGTAGGATTTAAATAGGGCCGGATAAGCAGCTCTTCGCTGTACCCGCTTTCATTCCCTTTTTTATCTACAGCAGTAAGCATGTACCGGTAAAATTTCTCGTTGACCAGGCTTGTATCGGTATATACTGTGTCGCCTGGTCCTGTTCCGTTGATGCTTGTCAGAAAGACCGAATCGCGGTAGATATCATACTTGTCCAGGTCGGGCTCTGTGTTTGGCTTCCAGCTGATAGTAACCTCACGGTCACCGGGAATGCCTTTCAGGTTGGAAGGGATGGCCGGGGGAGTAAAATCTTCTAACCTTTTATAAATTTGTGTACCCGTTGTGCCATATCCAAACAGGGCATAGATAATGTCAGGATTGAGGGGATTGAGCCGGATAGTATGGGTTTTATAAACATATCCGATACCGGTCTGATCCATCTGTTCCCAGGTCGATCCGCTATCCAGTGACCTGAATACTCCTCCGTCATCCACGCTCACATAAATGCGCTCCGGGCTTACAGGATGAATGGCTATCCAGTGAATGATCCAGTTGCTTAATCCGGTGTTGCTGGCTGACCAGCTATTCCCCCCGTCTGTTGATTTATAGATCCCATCTCCCTGCGTGCCGGCAAAAACAATATTGGTGTCTGCAGGATTTATGGCGATATGGTTAATAACTGATCCCCCGGGAAGGCCGCTGCCTGAGGATTGCCAGTTTTGTCCCCCGTCATGCGTCTTATATAAACCATTCTCCGTGGCGGCAAAGAGTGTGCCGGTATCCAGCGGATTAATAACCAGTTGATTGATATCAAGATTTCCCAGTCCATTATTAACCAGGCTCCATGATGCTCCTGCATCATTTGACCTGAGGATACCCACTGTGCTTCCGGTGTAGGTATTAGTGATTGTTCCGGCATAAAGAATCCATGGTTTTATTGGATTAATGACGATGCAAGACACACTTGTATCGACGATTAGGTGTTGTTGTGGTGGCCAGGTATTCCCCCTGTTAGAGCTCCGGTAGATTCCCCGTCCGCCTGGACCGATAGCCTCCACTCCGATATACAGGGTATCCCTGTAGAGCGGATTTTGCACTATCTCACCCGTATGGTCGGAGGTGAAAATGTTGATATCGGTCCATGATATTCCTCCGTTATTGCTTTTGCAAATTCCATTAGAATAAGAGGCGTAAATAATGTTTGTATCGACAGGATCGATGATGAAATTCAGAAATGATTTCAGGTCATCAAGTGGGGTCCACCGGTCAGCTACCTGGGTATATGATGTGTTGTACAGAAATATGAACGTAACGAGAAGAAGGATAGCCCGCTTCATTGTATAGTTTAAAAGAAACTGCCAAATAAGAACCTGTGAGTTTATTGATACAAAATTATAATAAAATTCTCTCAGAGATCAAAGTTTTATCCCTTTTTTAATGTTATCATACTATCCTGTCTAATTTGATATTTCGTCGATCATTTTTAGTTGTTTTTATTATGCACTATTTGGCTCAAAATTCACTAAATTTAAACTGAATAATATTTTCCTGCTGAATATGTGATGTGGTTGCAGTTGTTTGAGGACGTGATAACGGTGTTTTGATTTCCTGAAAGGTAATATTTGGAATAATACATCCATTCTGACTGTCCCCAAACCTGGATCCTGCGAGAGAATTTACTCCACCATATGGCTTTAACAACTGGCGGATCCTCGCAGCTTGCTGGAGAGTCAATGATTTTCTTTTATTCGATCTCTGAATATTCAACTTTATTTTTTTCAACATGAAAAAATTATCCCTATTCCTGCTTGCATTTTATTTTCCATTGATGGCTTTCTCACAGGACAGCGAATGGTTTTCGCAAAGTCCTTCACTGGTCAGTTCGAACATTAATGACATGCATATATTTAATGAAACCGATGCGATTGCTGTAGGGGATGATTGGCTGGTTATGAAAACAACTACTGCGGGTGCGGACTGGGAAATACTGTCCACGGGGTATTATGACCTGGCTTCAGTTTATTTTCTCAATGATACTATTGGGTGGGCAGGTGGCGAATCAGGAAGGATCAGAAAAACAATAGATGGTGGTCTTAACTGGACGACCCAGATTTCAGGCTATGCGGGAACAATTGAATCTTTGCATTTTGTAGATGCTGATACAGGCTGGGCGGTGTTTGGCGGGAAAATATTAAAAACTACCGATGGAGGATTGAATTGGGTGAGTCAATACAACTCAGAAAACTACACTTCTCTGGAAGATTGTTATTTCATGAATGCAGATACAGGGATTGTTGTTGGTTATCAGTCGTTGGGTGGCAATATTTTCAGAACTACCGACGGAGGTGAAAACTGGACTGAAATTGACCTGGACGGCAATGCCTGGGTGAAAGATGTTTATTTCCTGGATGATACCCTGGGCTGGGCAGTCGGAATAACAGCATCCTACATCTCCATTTCAACTGATGAATGGGGTAGTACCACGATAACAATTTACGGAGAATGCTCAACAGTCTGGAAGACAACAGATGGCGGCCTGACATGGGATGAGATTATTTTTCCTCTTAATCCATGGTTGTATACTGTTAATTTTATCGATAGTTTGAACGGATGGGCAGCAGGTGAGAAAGGTATAATCATGCATACTTCTGATGGTTGTAAGACATGGGATGTGGGAATGAGTCCGAGCGGGAACAGCCAGTCATTACATTCAATTGGTTTATTGAGTAGTTCCGTTATAATCATTGCAGGTGAAGGAGGTACTATCCTTCGATCTCAGGACAATGGTGGCACCTGGGCTGTAATATCCGGTAGTGGAACCAATAAAAAGCTGAGGGCGGTCTATTCGATCGATCCAACCACAGCCTGGGCGGCAGGTGATAATGGAATAATTCTGAAAACTACAGATGGGGGTGACTATTGGGTAACACAGGAAAGCTGGTTTACCGGATTTTTGAACGATATATTTTTTGTGGATGGATCGCATGGCTGGACCGTTGGCAGTTTCGGAGAGGTTGTGGGTACAACCAATGGTGGTTTGACCTGGGTGAAACAATCAAGCGGAACATCAGAGGAACTCATCACAGTATGTTTTCCAGACACATTGCATGGCTGGGCTGCAGGTAAAAATGGCACAATTGTTAATACCAGTAATGGCGGTTCGGACTGGTCGGGTCAGTCAAGCGGCACCTCTGATCAGCTAAATGCTTTGTTCTTCACCAGTCATCTTACAGGATGGGCGGTTGGCAACAATGGGGCAATCCTGAAAACAACAAATGGAGGAATTGATTGGATACCGCAAGTGAGTACTACTGAATTAAACCTGAATGCAGCTTATTTTACTGATTCACTGAAAGGATGGATTGTGGGTGCCTCGGGAATAATCCTGCATACGGATAACGGTGGATCAGACTGGTTGCCAGAGGTAAGCAATTCAACATCTGACCTGGTATCGGTTAGCTTTATCAATGAAACTATCGGATGGACAGTAAATTCATATGGTGAGGTATTAAAAACTTTAAACGGGGGAAAGAACTGGGGAAGCCAGCAGGGCGCCACTTCCGGGTATTTCAGTGATGCTCATTTTATTGATCATGCTACCGGGTGGATGGTTGGTAATAATGGAGTGATCCTCAAAACAGAATCGGCCGATGGTGATATTATTTATTTTCCTATTCTGGCTGAGCCGGCAAATGATTCCACTAACCTTCCATTGAGCGTTTCGCTGAAATGGTACCAGGTTGAAGGAGCTTCATCATATGGATTGCAGGTTTCCAAATACTCTTCTTTTTCACAAACCATTGCAGATGAGTCAGGGATCACCGATACTGTTTTCTGCTTACAAAACCTGGATTACAATACAAAATATTACTGGAGGGTAAATGCCGAATATGTCTCTGATACAAGCAAATGGTCAACACCATGGATATTCAGCACAATACCACCACCACAACCGCCCGTCCTGATCGAACCAGGCGATGATGCTACAGGTATTCCTGTTAAAACAATATTGAAATGGCATGCAGCTGACACCGCTTTATCATACCGTTTACAGGTTGCCACCAATGTCTTTTTTACAGATTTGATAGTTGATGAATCCGGCATTACGGATACTGTTTTCGCATTGCAGGACCTGGATTATAATATGACCTGTTATTGGAGGGTACGTGCTGAGTATGTTTCCGATACAAGCGACTGGTCCTCGGACTGGATATTCCGGACCTTGGATTCTCCGCCGGAACAACCCTATACTCCATCCCCTCGTTCACCCTGGGATGATTCCGATCTGGAACGGATAAATCCGCTATTATCGTGGTTTGAATCATATACGGTTGATTATTATCAGGTACAGGTAGCCACAGATGCCAGCTTTACTAACATAGTGTTTGACAGCACGGGAATTGAATATAATGAGATCCAGGCATCTCCATTGGATTATTTTACGAGATATTACTGGCGTGTAAAAGCATTCAACGCAGGTGGGGAATCCCAGTTTTCCGAAGTATATGAATTCATAACAATTGCAGAAGGCTGGATTTCGCAGCTAAGTGATTATTATGGTTTCTTCATGTCTGTGTATTTCAATGATAGTGACCATGGCTGGGCTGCAGGATATGGTGGCGCAATAATTCGAACAACAGATGGAGGTGCCAACTGGGAGGAGGTAACAAAGGCATCAGAAGAGGACCTGGAGGATACCTGGTTTGCTGATAATATGAATGGATGGGTAGTTGGAGACAATGGGATCATTCTTCATACTGATAATGGAGGAGTTTCCTGGAATATCCAGTTGAGCGGGATTAATGAGATCCTGCATTCAATTCATTTCATTGATGAAAATACGGGCTGGGCAGTCGGGGATGGTGGGACAATCCTTAAGACAACCAACGGCGGACAGGATTGGTTTGAGCAGATAAGTGGTAAAACGTCTGAATTGAATTCAGTATTCTTTATTGATGCCTCAACGGGTTGGATAGCTGGAAGCGATCATACTTTATTAAAAACAATCGATGGGGGTGAAAACTGGACAGATATGGCAGATGAGGATGATTATACCTGGTATAATTCAGTTTTCTTTGTAAATGAAGATCAGGGCTGGCTGACCGGATTTAACGGAATGGTATTGAAAACTACCGACGGAGGTGATTCCTGGTACCAGGTCTGGCCTTTTGATGGAAACCTCTTTTTTGATGAAATTTATTTTGTTGACTCCCTTAATGGCTGGCTCATTGGTAGCGATTCTGAGCTCGAAGGAGTTTTATTAAAAACAGTGGATGGCGGAGAATCATGGGAGAAACAAACTTATGGAACAACAAATAATATTTATGCTATCTTTTTTGTTGATCAACAAACAGGATGGCTTGCGATTGGCAATAAGATATTGAAGACAATTTCGGGAGGAGGGGAATCACTGCTTGCCCCGGTTCTGGCAGAACCATCGGACAAGGCTAATGATATACCAGTAAATCCAAACCTTTCATGGAATGCAGCTACGGAAGCCTTATACTATGGCTTGCAGGTGTCAGAATCTCGGCAATTCTACTCCTGGGATTTGGTTGTTGATCAAACCGGCATTACAGATTCTTATTTGCATGTAACGGATCTTGAGACATATACAGAGTATTTCTGGAGGGTAAATGCTGTATATCCGGGAGGAACAAGCCCCTGGACAATACCAAGGAGCTTTACTACTGTTGAAACTCTCTCAATCGATAATGCAAATGTAAGAAAGCTCAGTAGCTTCAGTTATCCCAATCCATTCAATGAGGGTACGAATATTTGTTTCACCCTGCCTGCTGATTCACATGTTGAGCTGGAAATATTTAATATTGCCGGATCCAAAATAGAGACTTTACTGAAAGAAAACCTAATCAAAGGGGAATACCGTATACCCTGGACAGCGGAAGACCAGCCTGCAGGAATATACTATTACCGGGTTAAAGCAGGAGATCTGTTTGAGACAGGGAAACTGTTGCTCATGAAATGACAACGAGACCATATCGTAAATATTGGCTCATAATTCCCAATGATTCTACTGAACAATCAGTTTCCCCCTGAATATTTCAGGACCCCTTAATTCGAGAAAGAAGGTGCCTGCCGGTAAATTTTCCCGGTCCAGCATGAATTCACCGGATGTGATATGATCGGTAATCCTGACAATCCTTCCTGAAATATCTGTCAGAACGAATTTATATTCACTTGCCTCCGGATTGGGGAAGGTAATGGTGGCCCCGGATGATAATGGATTCGGGTAGACCAATATCCCGGGTTCCCCGGGGACGAAAATCCCAACGATGGTCTCTTCATCATAGTTTGAGAAGGGCGAGCTGTAATCATCGGCTTTGAATTGTGTTGGAAAGCAAGGTTCCGGTTTGGCCACCTTGATCCTGTAATAATTAATTCCTGAAGGGGGACTATTGTCGCTCCACGACCGGTTGCTGCTGGAAATGGTCAGAATGCTGAACAGGCTATTCAATTCACTACCCCGGTAAATCTCATATTTGAAATACTCAAATCCTTCATATTCATCCCAGTTCAGATTCACCTCATTGGATAATCCCAGATTGGTCTGAAGGTAGATCGATTTATGGTGCTCGCTAAGTTCTGATTCATTTCCACAGGAATCTGTTATGGAAATTTTATAGAAATGGGCATAATCCTGGGGAAGCGATGAATCATCGACAAAGATGGAAAGGTCATCGAAAGGAACGGTGCCGATTTTAACATAATTGTCTTTGGCCGACTGCTCACGATAGATGTTATAGGCTGCAATTCCCTCGTTGTAGGTTTTTTCCCAGACAACCAGTATCCTGTTGTCATTGTTTACAGTGACCATACAAATCTCGGCATCCTCATAGGTTGTGGTCTCAATGATTGTAGCAGATTCATCTGTATAGCAATTATTTGCATCACCAACGGACACATCATATTTGCCAGGTGCCAGCCCTGTGATTGAAGAGGTTGAAGCTCCATTTGACCAGATATAGTGATAGGGTAGGGTGCCCCCGGAAACATCCAGGCTGATATACCCGTTATTAGCTCCTTCACAGATTTTATTCGAATAATTCTTTTCTACAGCCAGTAGGTCGGGTTCGGTGAGAAGAACGCTGTCCCTGGCCGTTTGTCCCGACTGGTCGGTGACCGTTACATGGTACCAATGATTGGCAGACATGCCGGCAGCCGAAGCTGTTATTGAACCGGCTGGATTGTCCCATAAGTAATTGTAGGGTTCTTTTCCTCCCCATGCTGTGGCAGTTGCCGATCCGCTATTTCCCCCGAAACATAAAAGATCTGTGGAGTCTATGATGTCGGCAAACAACCT
>CAYZEZ010000183.1:0-10267 GCA_964477295.1 uncultured Bacteroides sp.
ATATGGAAGAATATTGGAACGACCTGGCTGATGCCGGGTATGGACAGTGGCAGAGACACAGGTTGACTGAGCAGGGAGGCATTGGTGAATACGCATTCAGTTTTGGAGCCAATTATGAAGATAAGTTTTATATGGGCGCAACTTTTGGCCTCCACCGGCTCAGATACAGTCGTTTTATCGACCACTACGAGGTGGATGATGAAGATGTAGTAGGTTATTTTGATTCCTTTACGTTCCGGGAAGACCTGGAAACTTACGGAACGGGGTATACCTTTAAGATGGGTATTATATACCGTCCGATCAGCCTGATTCGCATCGGGGCTGCTTTCCATATACCGACTTTTTATAAAATAAGAGAAGATTTTTATACATCAATAGATGCAACTTTTGATTCCGAACCATCGACATATGAGCGGGCTCCAATGAATACATTTGATTACTGGCTGAGGACACCATACAGGGCCATTGCAAGTGTTGCCATCCAGCTACCCAGGCTGGCGGTTATAAGTGTTGACTATGAGTATATCGATTACACATCGTCTTACATGGACAGTCATGATTATACTTTTATAGATGAAAACCAGACCATTAAAAACATCTATAAACCTTCATCCAACATCCGGGCAGGCGGTGAGGTTCATTTTGGCACATTGTATCTCAGGGGAGGTATGGCTTTCTATGGCAGCCCATTTGTATCTGAGGAAATCAACAGCGGTGCATACGATATACTGGGATCCGGGGGAATCGGTTTCAGATCAGAGAATGTGTTCTTCGATATGGGATATAGTGTGAAATTCAATGAAACAACTTATTATATGTATCCGGAAGAGATTTTCGGAGCCACTCTCAACAATCGTAAAAATATGTTTATGACGACCCTGGGATTCAGGTTCTAAGAAATATAGATTTGTCATCCTGAACTCGTTTCAGGATCTGAACCAGCAGATAATCAGATCCTGAAATAAATTCAGGATGACTATTTTTCTGACTTTATACACCTCCTTAAGATTCCCACCGTTTTCGGACCTTCATTAAATAATAGATCAAGTATGCTCAGGTCGGCCTGGAACCCATGTTTATTTCCAAATACCTGGTAATAATTCTCAGGTTGAAACATTGGATCAGCCTGGTCTCTTTTTTTTGGATGTATTGCCTCCCGGTAATCAGGAAAAGGGTAGTTCTGAGGCGAAATATATTCTTCAGAAAACTTAATTTCAGTTGATAACTCGATAAGTTCCAGCACTGTATTCAATAATCCACAATTGAAATCGAACAAAAATTTCTCCTTTCCCGAATAATATTGAATCAGGTCATCAATATAGAACTCATAAAAAGGGGATGACCGGTAAGCAGATTCGATACTTTTCCAATGCAACTTTTGCCACCTCTTATCATATTCAATCCTGACATCCTTTATAAAGGTTTTGTGCTCATCTCCTTTTTTTACCGGGATGGATAATGTTATGCGCCCATTGGCACCATATATCACACATCGGTTGCGATATGTCTGCCTGGAATAGTGCTCATACTTTTCAATGATAATGGTATCGTGGAGCAGAAATTTTGAAAAGTAGCGGACAGGTCCCAGATACGCAATGGACAAGATCGCTGTACTATTTACAGGCTGGTTATAGGATGTCGGGGTCACAACTGATTGATCATACTGGCCAGGTACCCGGCCCCGAAGCCATTATCAATATTTACAACGCTTACACCTGAAGCACAACTGGTGAGCATTCCCAGCAGGGCAGATAGTCCGTTAAAATTGGCGCCATATCCAACGCTTGTGGGGACAGCGATGATGGGCTTATCGATCAATCCCCCGACGATACTTGGCAGGGCTCCTTCCATACCCGCAATAACTATAACCACCCTGGCTTTCCTGATCTTTTCAAGATTGTCATATAAACGATGGATACCGGCTACGCCCACATCGAAAAACCGTTCCACTTTATTGCCAAATATTTCAGCGGTGGTTGCTGCTTCTTCTGCAACTGGTATATCAGATGTGCCGGCAGTGAGGATGCCTATAAATGTTTTGGTAGATTTGATTTTATCATTTACAATAGTGATGGTCTTCCCCAGCTCATTGTATTCTGCCTCAGGAAGGCTTTTCTTTACAACACTAAAGATCTCCTTGTTTGCCCTGGTGCCCAGGATATTGTTTTTCCTGGTATTCATATACTCCATGATGGACCTGACCTGTTCGGGTGTTTTCCCCTGGCAGAATATAACCTCTGGATAGCCAGTTCTTAATTCCCTGTGATTATCCACTTTAGCATATCCCAGATCCTTATATGGAAGCTCTTTAAGTTGTTCCAGGGCAGACTCTACTTTCAGCGTTCCCTGCCTGACTTCATCGAGAATGTGTTTTATACTGTCTGTTTTCATTTCTTAAAAAGTTCTTTATAACTCCCTGTTCTATATCCTTCCAGGTCCAGTGTTACATACTGAAAACCATATCTCTTAAGTTGATGGCTGATCTTATCTATCAGGCTCTCGCTGAAGATACGGGCAATGTTTTCCGGACTGGTTTCTATCCTGGCCAGGTCTTCATGAGAACGAACCCTGACTGCCCGTATGCCCATGTCGATTAAATACTTCTCTGACTTCTCAATTCTCTTCAAATCTTCCAGCTTTGTTTCCTTATCGTAGGGTAATCTGGTTAGTAAACATGCATATGCCGGTTTTTCCCAGGTTGGCAGATCCTTAATTTTTGAATAATGACGGATCTCCTTTTTAGTGAATCCTGTCTCTTTTAGAGGGCTGATAACGTTTAATTCCTTTAGGGCCTTCATGCCTGGCCGGTCATCCTCTGAATCTTCTGCATTGGTGCCATCCATCACATGATCAAATCCATGGCTCCTGGCAACCTCTTTTAGCATATTGAATATAAATGTCTTACATAAATAACATCGGTCTTTGGGATTATTCCTGATGGGTTCGGCAATGCCTGCATTGACAATGATTTGCCTGACCTGTAGTTTATTGGCCAGCTCTGTCGCTTCTTCAATTTCCCAATCCGGGATGTATGGTGAGTTGATGGTCATGGCCAGAACATTGTCGCCAAATGCATCCCTGGCAGCCTGCAATAAAAAAGTACTGTCAACTCCACCTGAAAAAGCAATGGCAGCTTTTTTAAATGGCTTAAGATAATCTATCAGGATTTTATATGTCGGAGCTTCAGGTACTTTCATATTCTAAGATTTTTGAATAAGGCGATTGATCTCCTGGTAAACCTTCTGAACAGGTATCCCTTGCTCCCTGGCAATCCTGACACATTCTTCATATTCAGGTTTGGATTTCAATTTTTCACCCCTGTAAATTGCTGTTTTAATAGTTACCTCGCCATATTTTGTTTTTAAGAGGTATGTCTCCCTTTCCAGCAGCATTTTTTTTACTTCATACTTTCTGATTCCTAAACTGGTTGTTTGTGTAAGGAGTATATCGGTAATTATTTGTTCATTATCGACACTGCACAGAACGCTGAGTTTCGATGCTGGTCTTGATTTTTTCATAATGATAGGAGTAATGAAAACATCATGGGCTCCGTTTTCAAACAGTAAGTCCATAATGTAACCATAAATCTCCGGATTCATATCATCGATGTTACATTCTATGATAGTGGCTTTATGGGTTTCAGGTGACGAATGATGTTTATTCTCTTCATGTGCCAGAAAAACACGCAAAACATTGGGTATCTCCAACTGTTTTGAACCTAAGCCATAGGCGGTTTTATCAATTTGAAACCGGTATGTATCTGTAAATTCATCAACCACAGTCGCCAGAATAGCGGCACCGGTCGGTGTGGTGGTTTCTGTATTGACGGCACCCGACTTTACAGGAATCCCTGCAAGTAATTCAACGGTGGCCGGGGCAGGGACAGGGAATGTTCCATGTTCACATTTCACAAATCCACCACCAACCTCAATGCTGGATGCCATTATTTTATCAGGCTTCAGATATTGTAAGCATATGGCTGCACCTACAATGTCAATGATAGAATCCACTGCACCTACCTCATGGAAATGAATCTCTTCAATGGTCTTATTATGGATTATTGCTTCTGCTTCGGCTAATTTTCTAAAGATTTGAATACTGTTTTCCTTTATTTTATTATCAAGTTTGCTGTTTTCAATCAAATTCTTAATCTCAGTAAAACCCCTGTGGTGGTGGTGATGATCATGTTGATGGCCGGAATGGTTTTTCTCTTCCAGCACCACATCTACTTTGGTTCCTGAAATCCCGTTTTTGTTATTTTTACTGATACGTAATGAATATCCATCCAGTTCGAGCTTTGCTAATTCTTCAATAAGGTGATCGGGAGGGACACCCAGATCAACCATGGCTCCAAGGTTCATGTCACCACTTATTCCCGCAAAACAATCGTAATAAAGGATTGTCATACAACGTTTTATATTAAGAAAAGAATGAAAGAGCTTGTAAAGTTAAATTATTTTTCATCAAATGAAGATTCAGGAGGTGGAAGCTATCATTCAATACGGGTAAAATATAAATATAAGGCTTTGATAATCATAATATTAATAATTATTTAGATGGATTCAAATTTGGATATCTTAATATCTGGACGGGTAAATTTTTCAATATTAAAGATTAACTTTGCCTTTTAGTCAGGAATATCCAAAATTAATAATATGAAGCGCAGGGATTTTATTAGAAAAGGTATTGGTGCCGGTATTGTCACAGGATCAGCCATGGCTATTCCGGGCATGAAGAGCGTATTTGCTAATGCTGTAAACTTACAGGAATATGATCTGGTTGCTGTAAAAGGCGGCGAGCCAGGGATTATGTTTGATAAAGCCATCCTTTCACTGGGTGGAATGAAAAAGTATGTGAAGCAGAACCAGACCGTTGTAATTAAACCTAATATTGGTTGGGATGCAACACCTGAACGGGCTGCTAATACAAATCCGGAGTTAATTGCCAGGATTGTGGAACATTGCCTGTCAGCCGGTGCTAAATCGGTATATGTCTTTGATCATACCACAAATGAATGGACCAGAACATATAAAAGCAGCGGGATTGAAAAAGCAGCGAAAGATGCAGGAGCAAAAATTGCTACCGGTAACAGTGAGGGTCATTACCAGGAGATTACAGTTAGTCAGGGTAAGGTGCTTAAGAAGGTCAAGATACACGAATTAATTCTTGAGTCAGATGTGTTTATTAATGTTCCTGTATTGAAGAATCATGGAGGTACAACCCTCACCCTGGCAATGAAAAACCTGATGGGGATTGTGTGGGACCGCAGGTTCTGGCATGATAACGACCTGCATCAGTGCATTGCTGACCTGACAACAGAGATAAAACCCGACCTGAACATTATGGATGCTTACAGGGTGATGATGAGGAACGGACCCAGGGGTGTTTCTGTAAGTGACCTTGTGCTTATGAAATCATTATTGGTCTCTAAGGATATTGTTGCCATAGACGCTGCATCTGCAAAACTATTTGGAAAGGAACCTGAACAAATCAAGCACATAAGGGTAGCTGATGAGATGGGGGTGGGTACTTCCGACCTGTCCAGCCTCAATATCAACAGAATAAAAGTGTGATTTCATGAACCAGGCTCATTTAAAAAAGATCAGGGTAGCCATATCACTGGTCTTTTTCCTGTTACTGACCTTTCTTTTTATTGATTTCAGGAAACAGCTCCCGGAGGAGGTTTATGATACTTTCACTTATCTCCAGTTTATCCCGTCTTTCCTGAGATTCATTTCTGTATTATCTGTTTCCGTTGTAGGCTTTGCTGTCGTCATCGTTCTTACAACACTTTTTGGCAGGGTATATTGTTCAACAATTTGTCCGCTTGGCATAATGATGGATGTTTTTAGCTGGTTCAAGAAACGGATTATTAAAAAGAGCAGGTTCAGATATTCCAGCCCGATCAATTATTTGCGATATTCTTTGCTGGCAATAACGATTGTATTTTATTTATTTGGTTCTGTTTTCTTTTTAAACTTACTGGATCCGTTCAGTATTTTCGGACGAATCATTTCCGACTTTTTCCAGCCCGGGTATATCGGATTGAATAATTTAGGAGCCAGGTTACTCGAGAAAGTCAATATTTATTTTTTATTTCCTGAAGATATCAGCTATGCCCGGGTATGGACCTATTTTGTCTCGGGAGCTTTTCTGGTTCTGATCCTTTGGTTATCACTTTCCAACGGCAGGATTTATTGTAATACGGTTTGTCCGGTGGGTACCTTGCTGGGACTGATCTCTAGAAAATCCTCTTTTCAGATCAAAATGCTTGAGGAGAAATGTACAAAGTGCGGGAAATGCATGTTTGCCTGTAAATCATCCTGCATTCGTGTTAAAGATCTTACAGTTGATTTTTCCAGGTGCGTGGGATGCTTTAATTGCATTTCAGTGTGCGATGATGATGCCATTAAATTTGTGTCTTATTCCAAAAAGCAATTAAGTGTATCACCGGTTGATTCGGACCGGAGAAAAGCATTAACCACTTTCGGTGCCATAATGATAGGTTTATTTGGATTCCGGAAATCATTAAGGGCCCAGGTGGTTGTTGAGAATAAATTCCCAACCGAAATTGAACCGGTCAAGCATTTTACTATAACTCCACCGGGATCCCTGGGATTGAAGCATTTCACAGATACTTGTACGGCCTGTCACCTGTGTGTAAGTGCATGTCCCACACAAGTATTACAACCTTCATTTCTTGAATACGGCCTGGCCGGCATAATGCAGCCCTTCATGGATTATAAGACCAATTATTGCAATTTCGAGTGTATAATTTGTTCGGAGGTTTGTCCTACAGGTGCAATCATGAGTTTAGCGGCCGAGAATAAAAAAACAACCCAGATAGGCAATGTAAATTTTATAACTGAGAATTGCGTTGTTTATACTGATAATACTTCATGCGGATCCTGTTCAGAACATTGTCCTACCCAGGCTGTGCGGATGGTGCCTTATTACGGTGAGCTAACCATTCCCGAGATAAGACCAGAAATATGTATTGGTTGCGGAGCTTGTGAACACGCCTGTCCTACCAAACCTTTTAAAGCCATATTCGTTGATGGACACGAATTCCACCAGGTGGCACAATTGCCTGATGAAGAAGCTCTTGAGCAGCCTGATGTAGAGGAGGATTTTCCGTTTTAGGTGAGGAATCAGATCCCGAACTGAATTCGGGATGACAATTAATGGGACCATCCTGAAGCACAGAACTCAGAAACTGAGATTCATAATATAACTGACATCTAGTCATCCTGTCCCGCCATGCCCCCCCGAGCACTCGGGGGGGAGTACTCGGGATAGGGATCTAAACAACTGATAATCAGATACTGAAATAAGTTCAGCATGACAATGCTTTTAAATGATGTCATTAGCAACTTGTTTCAGTATATTGATTCGGAATCTCCTAAAGCTTATCAGTTGATTTGAACATCCTTTTCCACCGGATTTTCGCCAGGAAACGCTTGTCCTTATCCAGTGACAGCCATATAAATTTCGGTTTACCCATAATGTGGTCTTCGGGAACGAATCCCCAATACCGGCAGTCGGAGGAGTAATGCCTGTTATCACCAATCATGTAATAGTAATCTAAATTAAAGGTGTAGGTGGTAGCGATTTCACCATTAATATAAATTGTACTGTCGACTATATCCAGTTTGTTTGCTTCATATTTCTCAATTATCCGCCTGTAGAGAGGCAGGTTATCCATCGTCAGGTCTATGGTGGCTCCCTTTTCCGGCATCCACAAAGGACCGAAATAATCGAGCGACCAGGGATAGTTGGGTGAATGCGGAAAGATCTGGTAGTTGTATTGGCCTGCCAGCGATTCATACTTGTCGATGGAAACAACGTTGTTGTATCCTTTTAAGATTTCGACGTTTTTATCGGTCAGCGGCAATACATAATCGTTGTTCATCATTTCCTGGTCCGATTTTGCAATACCAAGTTTTTCAAACCGTTTGGGATTAATGGGTGTACCATTTGTCTTGACATAATAACGGTGCTGCATATTCTTATAATTGGCACTTGGTTGGCCATTAATATATATCTGACCTTTGAAGATCTGCAAAGTGTCGCCCGGGATGGCAACACAGCGCTTAATGTAGTTGTCTCTTTTATCGATAGGCCTGATCACGATTTCAAAGTCATCCCATACCATTTGCCGGCCAATTTTGAGATACTCGTCCCATGTTTTTGCAGGTCTTTGCATTTCCCTGTCATTATCTTCCAGCTGTTTAGCATAATCACGAACTATAGAGTAATAGCTTCTTTCCGAATGGGCGAGGACCACCGTATCACCAGCCGGAAAATTAAAGACTACTACATCGTCTCTTTGTACCTTCCCGAAACCCTTCAATCGTTTATAGTGGCGCTGGATCCATTTTAAGTACCCTTCCGTCTTAAAGATGGGAAGTGTGTTGGCAGTAAATGGAAAAGAAATAGGAGTGAAGGGGACGCGCGGGCCGTAAGCCACTTTGCTTACATAAAGGTGGTCCCCGACGAGCATGGATTTTTCCATCGATGGTGTAGGGATCTTATAATTCTGAAACAAGTAGATATTAATGAAGGTAACAGCCACCACTGCAAAGATCAGTGCATCAAGCCACTCAATAACGGCACTGTTTTTCTGTTTTCGTTTTTTCCAGAAGGTCCAGTTTACTTTTTGCGAGATATAAATATCGTAAATAATGGCAATGCCGAATAAGAGCCAGAAATTGCCAAGCCATATTATGAACAGTAAGTATAATAATGTGGCCAGGCCAAATCTGAAATATTTATTCTGTAAAAAACTGAATATGCCTTGTTTATCCTCTATCGTATCTTTTTGAACATTCTCTTCCATCTGAATTTGTTAAATGATTTTTGAGTTTTATCTATAGAAAGCCACACAAAAATAGCTTTTCCGACGATATGATCTTCCGGAACCATACCCCAAATCCTGGAATCTGCTGAATTGTGCCGGTTATCGCCTACCATAAAATAATAATCCATGCTAAAGGTATAAGATTCTGACGGGATATTATTAATATATATAACGCTATCTCTGATTGAAACAGTATTATTTTCGTAGACTTCTATTATCCTGCGGTAAAGAGGAAGGTTCTTTTGTGTTAGTTGAACGGTTATTCCTTTCCCGGGGATCAGCAATGGCCCGAAATTGTCTTCATTCCATTGATAATCCTGGCTGTAAGGGAAAAATGAGAAAGAGGACAACTTTTTATTGGTATTTTCAAGCTTTTTCACTGATTTCACAGTGGGGAGATCCCTTAGTTGTTGGGCCTGGATCTGAGTAAGGTTAAGAATATAACTGTCCTGGTTCTGGTTATATCGTTCGTCTTCAGTTAATATTTCAAGTGAATCCAGTTCTGTCTGGCTCAGTTTCCCTTCGGAGGTTCTGACATAATAGTTATGCAGGGCATTTTTCGGATATTCCAGTTTAATACCATTAACAAAAACATCTGAGTGTCTGATCATCAATGAATCTCCCGGCAAAGCAACACAGCGTTTAACAAAATTCTCACGTTTGTCGACAGGCCGTATGATCACATCATACTGGTTAAGAATAGTGAGCCGGCCGTATTTATTTACCAGGGAGTAATAGTTCTGGTCAGGGAATTGCTGGACTACAGAATCTCCTTCCGGGAAATTAAACACCACAACATCGTTACGCCGGATTTTCCGAATCCCCTTTAGTCTTTTATAGGGCCAGTGTACCTTCTCCGAATACGATTTTTTACCTGAGAATGGCAGGGTGTTGTGGGTAAACGGAAATGCCAGCGGTGTGTTAGGAAGTTTGGGGCCATAGGCAATCTTACTCACGAAAAGATAATCTCCAACCATAAGGGTTTTTTCCATGGAAGGAGTGGGAATGGTATATGCTTCGATGAGCAGTGTTCTGATAAAAATGACGAAAATCAGGGCAATAAGAATGGCACTGATCCAATCAAGAATTTCTTTTAAAGTTTTATTTCTGGAGAAGAGATGATGAAAAAAGGTCCATGGCAGGATCCGGGTGATAAAAATATCCAGGATCAGAAATAATCCGAAAAACAACCAGTAGAATCCTATCCATAATATGAATAATCCATATAATATGGCAATTAAGGAAAATTGGATAATATCTCGGGATCTGGTTCTCATGGATCGAAAGTTTATTAAAGACCTAGAACGTCCTGCATCGAATATAAACCTTTTCGATCGATTATAAACTCAGCGGCAAGTAAGGCACCAAGTGCAAAACCTCCCCTGTTTTTCGCAGCATGTCTGAGTG
>CAYZEZ010000184.1:0-10185 GCA_964477295.1 uncultured Bacteroides sp.
ATCATGACAATGAAGACCGCGGTGAAAGGTATGGCAATTATCCAGTATACTTTTTCAGCTACCAGCAAGCCCTGCCACCAGGTTTCGAATAAAAATTCCATAAGCTTACAATTTGTATCTAAAAATAATAAAAAGGATGTAAAAATATACCAGTTCAGAATTAAATAATCTATTTATACTGAAATCTTCTGTTGTGGGGGTTATGCCAGAATTTATCTGCAATAAAACCGCCCACCAGGGCTTTTTAAGGTAATCTTCCCGTGTTTTCTGTTACTCCTGTAAAAAATGCAGGAACAGCGCCACCGGGCGGTAGACGGCATGTGCAAACTTGGAGAAGACGAGCAGCAAAACGAGCTCCATGGAGATTACGGTATGAATAATGAACATTACCTGGTTGGTCATGGTATCGGCGCCTAAGAAAACAGCTACCTCGAGCCAGAACCCTGTAAAGCCGGCCAGCCATATAAAAACCAGGAAAAACCAGTCGGCAAGGCTGCTTTTAGCATAAAACCGGGTAGGTTTGGTCAACCTGTACCAGAGAGCCAGCGTGGCCCCGTACATCATCATCAGGCCGGAAACGGTCCCCAGTATCCTCGATGGCCACCAGACATCGGTCGCCGGGTCCTTTAAAATAAAATCCAGTATGGTGGCCAGCAGCAATCCAAGGAATCCCATCATGATCGTCCAGTGGACAAACCAGGGCTTCACAAACCACGGTCTGGGCGACCAGTAAGCATCATCCTGTGTATCACACTCCCTGTACCTTCTCATGGTTGCAAGCTCACCAGCTGTCTTCACAATGGCCTTCCATATTCTTGCCGGCAATCCTGATCCGTCTGATTCTTTCAAGGGTTTTTGCTTTGATATCCCCCTTAACATTTTAAACAATCCAAATGCCGTGATAACCCCAATGAAAATAAATATATACGTCCCCAGGTCATGAACCACATCAAACGGGAGCAGGTTGAATATCCAGCGGCTCACCTCATGATCCGGTTTAATGGTCATCAGGAAGGAAAACAGAACCACGGCAATAACCAGGGTGATCGCGATAAAGGCAAAAGGCCTGCGGAACATCAACCGGGTAAGTCCCGTCGGTTCATAATGAGCAATGGCATACCTGCGCAGGGCAGCGACATAATCTCCGGGCTCCGCCTCACGCGGACAGGTCTGGGAACATTCGCCGCAACCATAGCACAACCATATCTCCTTGCTCGACAAGATCTTATCTTTCATCCCCAGCATGCCATAGCGTATCAGGTTCCTCGGGAAAAAAGCATTCTCCTCCGACAACTCACAAATAGCAGTACAATTGCCGCAACTGTAACACGCATTGAAATCCACCGTTCCATAGGATTGAATTTCCTTCGCCAGCCTTAGATCCAGTACAGCCATAATTATTTTTTCAATTGGTAATAATAATATTCGTCCATGTCGTCCAGGTCCCCTGTCTCAACCACTCCATACTTCCTGAGCGACATAAGGTAATAGGTCACCTCAGCCGGACTCAGGTCAAGCTCGCCCGCCAGCTCAGGAATGGTTTTCGGGCCTCCCTCAAGCGCAGTGCGGATGGCCCGTTTCATCCTGTTAAACTGTTTTAACTCTTCTTTTACCATGGTTGGGACCTGGCGCTCTTTTTTCACCAGGTCAATGGTCCGGGCAGTTGCAGTTTTCTTTTCCATGATTTTAAACAGTTGCTAAAAGTGAATCTATCATTCCTTCAATCTCATCATTAGTATAACCGATCAGGTCGATGGCATCGGCCGGGCAAACCGGCGTGCACATGCCACAGCCTTTACAATTTGATGAGATAACCATGGCAACCTGCTTCCCTTTATGTTCTTCCATTTTGATTGCATCGAAAGGACACACTGTCGAACACAGGTCACACCAGGTGCAGCTGGCCGGATCGACATATGCGATGGTCGGCTCAAGCTCGATCTTTTCATCATGCAATAGGGCATGAGTTTTGGCCACTGCCGATAGTCCCGATTTAATGGACTCCGGAATGCTCTTGGGCCCCTGGCATGCACCGGCAATAAAAATCCCGTCCATCACCGTCTCCACAGGCCTCAGCTTGGGATGGACCTCATTAAAGAATTTATCCCTTCCTATGGGGGCCTTAAACAGTTCTGCTATTTTTTCATATCCGTCAGACGGGACCATCCCGGTAACAAGCACCAGCAGGTCCGGACGCATTTCCAGCTCCTCATTCATAGTAAGCTGGTCGCGGACCTTAACCAATATTTGCCCGTTCTCAATGTCCACATCCGGCGGGTCATCATCATCAAATTTCACAAACAGGTCACCTTTCTTTCCTGCCTCCTCATAAAGTAATTCCTGCTTGCCATACGTGCGCATCTGCCTGTAAAGATGAATGCAATCGATCCCCGGATTTGATTTTTTTATCCGGATGGCTGTATCGATCGTTGTAGTACAACAGATCCTTGAGCAGTATTTGTTCTCACCCTCAGTCTGGCAGCTTCCCACACAATAGATAAAAGCAACCTGCCTTACTTCTCTTCCGTTCCAGGATGAGATGCCACCGTTGCTGTTCATGGCCTCTTTCAGCTCAGGCAGGGTGATAATGGCCGGGTGGTTCCCGTAACCAAATTCACCTTCAACCGGGGAATAAGGATCAAACCCGGTCGATAATATCACGGCCCCAACGTTTACCTGTTGCTGCTTCCCGGGCTGTGCAGCCCCTGTGAAATTCAACGTAAAATCTCCCACACTACCGCTTACCGATTTAATCTCAGCACCGGTGCAAAGGTTAATGTTTTCATTCCGTACCAGGTCATTTTTCAACTGTTCAACCAGCTCTTTCCCGGTCTTATCGCTCCCCGTCAGCTTTCCCCATTGCATGAGCCTTCCACCCACCTCTTCACTCCTTTCGAACAGGTACACCTTTGTCCCCAGGGCATCCAGTCCCAGTGCAATCCTCATGCCGGTTACCCCCGCGCCAATCACCGCCACCGAGTTGTCAGCATCGATCCATATAGGATCCAGGGCCCGTGCAAACTGCACCCTGGTGATCCCGGCCATAATCAGTTGTATGGCTTTCTCCGTAGCCTCTGCAGGATGGTCGGAATGAGCCCATGAAGCCTGCTCACGGATATTTACATGGACATACTGATAGGGATTCAATCCTGCCCTTTTGGCCACATTCCTGAACGTGGGAACATGGAGCTTGGGAGAACAGGATGCCACTACCAGACCCTCCAGTTTATTTTCCACAATATCCTCCACCATCTCTTTCTGGGCCGAATCGGCACAGGCAAACATGGTGTTTTTCAGGATGTGCACACCCTCTGTACCGGCAATAGCCGCTTCCACCTTTTCGACATCCACCACATCGGAGATGTTCGATCCGCAGTGACATATATAAACACCTATTTTTTTCATAATGACAGCTTGTTTAAATAGGTGGCCGTTTCAGCAGAAGCACCTCCTGCACTCAGAATGGTATCCGGGATATCCATTGGCCCGGAAGCCGTACCGGCCACAAAAACACCTTCCATGGAAGTCATGGAGGGAGACACCATCTCATCGGCCGTATCAATATACCGGTGCTGGTTGGTCAACGGTTTGGTTTCACCGAACACTTCAAGCACATCCGTATTCGGCAGCAGGCCAACAGACAGTACCACCAGGTCGTGCTCAGCCTCCACCGGGCGGCCTCCGTTCTCAATATCCTCATATTTCAGGACAAGGTCGCCGTCATCCTTCTCAGTGATCCTTGCGATCCTTGATTTTACAAACTCCACACCCATTCCTTTTGTCTGGTCATAAAATTCCTGGAAACCCTTCCCGAACGCCCTGATATCCATGTAATAAATGGTCACATCCGCCATGGGAAGCGCACCCAGCAGCAACTGGGCCTGCTTGATTGAATACATGCAGCAGACCTGCGAACAGAGCGGGTTTTCCATGGTATGGTCGCGCGATCCGGCGCACAGGATATAGGCTAAATTATCCGGCACTTTCCCGTCGCCTGGCCGCAACACCGTATTGAACGGGCGGGTGGGAACCAGCTGCCTTTCCATCTGCATGGAATGAATTACGTTCTTATACTGTCCATAGCCGTATTGCTTCTTTCTTTCTGCATCGAATAAGTTGTAGCCCGTGGCAAGGATCACGCTCTTTGCCTCCACCGGGATGGCGATCTCTTTCTGGGTGAAATCGATGGCATCGGCGGGACAGGCTTTTTCACAGGCCCCGCATAGCGTACAGTTGTCGATGTCGACCGTGGCTATCCTCGGTGAAGCCACGCTGAAAGGAATGTATACCGCTTTTCTTCCGACCAGGTCATACTGGTACTGGTCTCTTACACTTACGGGACAAGCCTCTTCGCACAGCTGGCATCCCGTGCAATTTTCCTCCACGATATAACGTGGTTTTTTAATGACGGAACCATGGTATATACCATTGATCCTGTTAAGGTTACGAACCTCGCAATAGGTCATTATCGTAATGTTCGGGTGCCTGGCTGTTTCCGACATTTTGGGTGTGGAAATACAGGCAGAACAGTCCAGTGTGGGAAACACCTTGCTCAGATGTATCATCTTGCCACCGATAGAGTAATCTTTTTCCACCAGCAGCACCCTGTATCCCATGTTGGCCAGGCTCAGGGAAGCTTCCTCCCCTGCAATCCCTCCCCCGATCACCAGTGTGTCGTACTGTAAGGTCGTTTCATTCATTACATATGTGCATTAAGAATTGGTAACTTCGGCCCCTTCTTTCAGCTCGGACAGGTCTCTTGTGAATGTCTGGACATGTTTCACAAAAGCTTCTGAACAGACCGAACATATCGCCGCCATTTTGAGCCGCTTTGGCAGTATCCCTTTTTCAATCATAAGCTTATGGGTAGCGGAGACGATATTGCCGGTGTTGGTTGTACATGTCTCACTATAAGGACAATCTGTCCCGTCGGCTGCGATAAATACCCCGTCAAATCCACTTTCCAGGGCATGCAATATCCACTTTGGCTTTATGCTGCCTGAACAGGGAACCGTAATGCAGTAAGCCCTGGGAGAATAGTGCATTTTAAGCAATCCTGCCAGGTCGATGGCCGGATCAGAGATTTTTTCAGTAGAAAAGATGAGTATTTTAGGCAGTCCCTGCTGGCTGATCATACCTATCCTTTTTTCAGATAGATCCTGAAATAGCCATCTTCCTCGATGACGCCCAGGTATTCATGTCCTTTTTTAGAAGCCCATTTGGGGATATCCCTTTTGGTTCCTTCATCGGCTGAGAGGACCTCCATAACCTGGCCTGAGGTGATATTGGCGATTTCTTTCTTTGCTGCCAGCAGCGGGCCGGGACAGGAAGTGCCCCTCGCATCGACCGTAGAGTCGACAGCCATTGCTTTTAATTCATTTGCTTCCATTGTCTTAATATTTAGAATTACATTTTAATCTGAGTTACGAGGTGCGGGATACGAGTTACGAGGTGCTTGTTTTACTTCTTAATTCAAAATTCATTATTCATTATTCTGAGTTAAATAAACAGGTGCACATCTGCTTCCTGGGCGGAAGTGATGTATTCATTGATCCCGCAGATATCATCTGCCAGCTCATTGAAATCTTCCAGCTTTTCTCCTCCCCATATCTTTCCCGCCAATCCGCAAATATGAATTTTCACGTTGGTCAGCTCTTTAGCTTCCTTGAAGAATTCCATCCATGATTTAACCTTCAGTCTTTCGATGGCGGCCCGATATTCATCTTCCTTGTGAGCCAGTTCTGCCATGGTTCCCTTTTCACCTACATTCTCTTTTTTAAATGCATGGGCTCCCATGAGGAGAACATAGATGTCCACGTCCATGTCATCAGCAGCCGCACCACTAAGGATAACTCCTGCACAGGTTAATTTGTCTACGCTTCCTGAAAACAGCGCCATAGTCATTTTTTGTGCCATGATTTTTTTATTTTAATTTGAAATTAATCGACGGTTCAAAAGTGACTATTTTGGCTTTTCATTTTTATGTTTTTTGTGTGATATAAAATATTTCCCGGGAGTGATTTTGATCCTGTTTTAAATGAGACAATTGTCACATTTTAGTTATTTTAGCCTTTTTTAAAGAGCAAAAGAAATGCGCGAAAAGGAAACGGGGTGCGGTGATTGTATGGTAAAATCGATACCTGCCGGGAAACTTGATAGTGAGCAGCTGAATATGTTAAGCGGCAATTGCGCCAGGATATCGTTTAAAGCAGGAGAAAGCATAATCAAGCAAGGCTCTTTTACCACCAATATAGTATATATCAAGTCAGGGCTGATTAAGGAACACGTAACCGGACCTAACGGGAAGGACGAGATCATTAAAATCACCAAGGCACCTGCTTACATTGGTGTTCCTTCTGCCCTGGGCAGCAGGGTCCACAAATACTCATGCACTGCACTTGAGCCGGCAAGCGTCTGCTTCATAGACCTCCATGTGTTTAATGAGTTATTATTGTCCAATGCGTATTTTTCCCGGGAATTGATCCTCAGCCTGAGCAAAGACCTGCTCGACCATTTCACGAGGTGCGTCAACAAGACACAAAAGCAATTTCATGGCAGCCTTGCCGAAATCCTGCTGTATTTATCGGAAAAGATCTACTGCTCCGATTCGTTTAAGCTGTCGCTTACACGTGCCGAACTGGGAGCCATGATTGGCGCAACACGGGAAACAGTAACCCGCATCCTGCATGAATATACAGAAGACGGCCTGATAAGGATAGAAGGCAAAAAGCTTAAAATCCTGAAAAAAGATATGCTTCAGCGGATATCGGATGCCGGATAGCGGCAAATCAGGTATACCTTTCCAGCATCTTCCTGACTGACCCGGTAAATTGTTCCTTTAAACTGTCCGGGCCAAGTATTTTCAGCTCATCCCGGAATCCGATCAATGCAGTAATAAACTCATAGGTGGGATGGACTTTCACTTTGAATATGACTTCACCCCCTTTCTCCCCAATGATCTCCTGGCTTTCATGCAACGGCAGGGTGACCAGGTACTGTGCCTGGGGCTTACGAACCGAAAAGGTTATTTCGGGGGGTGCCCCCGGGGGAGCTATTACACCAATCGTATTCTTAAAATAGTCCTTCGGATCAAAATTCCGGTCGATATATTCCTTCCCTTTGACTGCCAGATCCTGGATCCGGTCGAGGGCATATGTCCGGAGTTCCTGCACTTCATTATTTAGACCGACAAGGTACCAGCGATGCATATATTCTTTTAAAAGGTAAGGATGAACCAGGACATCCTTTGGCTGGTCGGAATAAAAAGCCTGGTAAGTAATCTGAAGGACGATCCTGTTCCTGATGGCATCAATAATCAGCTGGAGATATTCACTGCCCCCGACATAAGGGACCTTCTCGAACCGGACAAAATCATATTCAGACTCCTCTTTCATCAACCGCTGTACGTTAACGGCATCCATTATCTTCTGTGCAGCCCCTGTGAAACTTGCAAAAAGCCTGACATTGCTTAGCTGCGAGAGCATTGTTGCAGAAAAGGCAATAGCTTCCAGCTCTTCCTCATTTAACGGGATATTGTCTATTGAATATTCATAGTCTTCATAAATATACCCCCGCCTGTACTTATCAAATTTTATTGGAGCATTGTATCCCAGGCGCTCATCTTCGCGCATGCTCCGCAGATCTTCCTGGATTGTGCGCTTACCCACATAATCCACGCCCAGCTCCAGTTCACACTCCTGTTTTAACTTTTCGACAGAGGCAACCTTCCCGTGCAGCAGGCAGCGGTTGATCACCCGATAACGTATCAGTGCATCCTTGTTTCGTGGCATGATCCGGTGTTTTTGCTATTTGATATCTAAAGTAGTAAGATTTTTATTACAACGCAGATACACTGCATCCTGCAAATATATTATTGCAGTATCAATTGCAATAAAATGGATAAAGAACAGCACAAAACGATGGTTTTCTTCAAGGAGGGAGATCACAATGGCAGCAAGGTATGGAACAAAGAGTTCGACAACCTTGAGTGCCTTAGAAATTATCTAAGGATCAAGACTATACAAAGATTTTCATTAAGAACTTTTGTCGATGGATTAGGGAAACTGATGACAATCAAATCACACATGACACCAAATGAATTAACCCAGGAGAACTATTTGTGGCTGCAGGAACAGGATGATCCGGGCGATAAATTCATCATGGTCAACTTTAAAAGGTCCTGAAAGAGGTACAACCGTTAAAAACAGGATAAATCATTAAAGAGTCCTGATAGAGGAATACCTATAATTACCGCATGAACGATTCACCGGTCATTACAGGGGCATAACTGATAAAAAAGGGATAAATAGTCATTACCTGAAAATAAAAGCGTACCTTTGCCAAAATTCAGATTTGAGAGAATGAGCATTTATGTTCTAATCCTGTTCTCACGATTAGTTCAGTACTGCCCTCCTTTAAAATCCATTTTTTAACTTTTATAACGGTTATTGAAAATTATACTTATCCCGCTGAAGTGCTTTTATTATACTGTATCCGGGGAAAAGCCGGGGCAGAAAGGAATCTCAGTATGGAGAAGTTAACTCCGTTATGAATTATTTAACAATTTAATTTTTTTATTAATGAACATTTATGTAGGAAACCTTGATTACAAGGTTGATGAAAATGAACTGACTTCCATCTTTGAAGAATATGGATCAGTAAGTTCTGCCAAAATTATCTCTGATAAATTCAGCGGCAGAAGCAAAGGCTTTGGATTTGTTGAAATGGAAAACGACGACGAAGGCTCCAAGGCTATCAAAGGTCTTAACGGAACTACTCTTAAAAACAGGGAAATAACTGTAAATGAGGCCAGGCCAAGGAAAGAGAACTATTAAAACAAGTAGAAGGGAATTATTATGACACGAGGAAAAGTAAAATGGTACAATGAAGTCAAAGGTTTTGGCTTTATTGAATCCGAAAATGGAGATGATATATTTGTTCACCGGACCGGTATATTTAGTTCTTATGGCGGACTTCAGCCAGAACAAGAAGTAGTTTTTGATATTAAACAAGGCGATAAAGGCCTGTTTGCAACAAACGTAAAATCAGAAGTCTAATTTACCTGATTTAAATTAATCAAAATCAGAATCCTAAAGATACCCGTTCGAGTTCATTGAACCAGAACGGGTATTTATTTCTCTATTATGCGACAATTAACCATCACAAGGCAAATAACCCAGCGAACCGATGAATCGATCAACCGGTACTTCCAGGAGATCAATAAATATCCGATGATCACTGCCGAAGAGGAGGTTGAATTGGCCGTACGGATTAAAAATGGTGATGGCGATGCCCTTGAAAAACTGGTTTTGGCAAACCTGCGTTTTGTCGTATCTGTTGCCAAACAATACCAAAACATGGGATTGTCGTTCCCCGACCTTATTAATGAAGGGAACTTCGGGCTGGTGAAAGCTGCAAAAAGATTTGATGAAACAAGAGGATTTAAATTCATTTCATACGCTGTATGGTGGATCCGCCAGTCGATCATCCAGGCTATAGCCAATGATACACGGATCGTAAGGTTACCCCTGAACAGGATCTCTTCTATCAATAAGATTAAAAACGCGATCCCCTACCTTGAACAGGAATTTGAGCGCGATCCAACCGATGCTGAAATTGCAGAACACCTTGAATTAAGCGGTGAAGAAGTAAACATCGCAAATAAAATTAAAAAGCGCCAGGTCTCATTCGATATGCCACTGTCACAAGATAACGATAGTGAATTCAGCCTGTATGACGTGATACAAACCGGAAGTTTCCCATCGCCGGATGACGGATCAATGAAGGATTCACTCGTCACCAACATCAACCGGGCCCTGAGCAAACTAACCAACAGGGAAGCAGCTGTCATTACAATGTCATTTGGCCTTTTTGGGTCACCGATGCACACGCTAAACGATATAGCAACTAAATATGACATGTCTTCAGAACGCATCAGGCAAATCAGGACCAACGGACTCTATAAACTTAAAACCCTGCTGAAAGGGAACTATGCATTCTTAGAACAATAACAGAAACAAAATCCGTTGGTTAAAACCAGCGGCAAATGAACCTAAAAAACGTAAAGTAATCTATGGGCAGATCACAGGAAACATTCAACAAGAAGGAAGTAAGAAAGAAAAAAGAAAAAAAAAGGAAAGAAAAGGAACAAAAAAGATTGGCCAGGAAAGATAGTGAATCAAAAGG